>NZ_BOVK01000006.1 GCF_018403685.1 Xylanibacillus composti | reverse complement strand
CGCTGTTCAGTTTTCAAAGTGCGGTACCAGCCAACTGGCCGGAAGATCAATATATCACGTTCTCGCTACTCTTGCAAGCAGTGCTTTCTTCCAGACTCCCAAGCCGCAGCTTGAAACGCGGATAATCGCTTGCCTCTTGCTCCAACCGCTCTCGCGGCCGGAAGAACAATATATCACGTTCTCGCTTCACCCGCAAGCGGTGCTTTCTTCCAGACATTCAGTCCGCAGCTTGAAACGCGGATGATCGCTTGCCTCTTGCCCCACCGTCTCGCGGCCGGAAGATCAATATACCACGTTCTCGCTTCACCGGCAAGCGGTACTCTCTTCCAGTCATTCATCAAAGGCCTTCTTTTTCCATAACGAGCTGTTATCGTGGTCAGTCCGTGACGTCCGTAACCGCATCGCTCATCGAGCGAATAATACGAAGTGTGGTCCAAACGGAGTCATTCTATACATCCGGCTCCAAAGTCTGCATCCAGATCGAAGAACGCGCGCGACATAATTTTGCCGATGACAGGGAACGATAAAGAAGGTTTCATCTCACTGTACAGTAACAGCCTCACCGCGACCCAACAACCGATAAGGAGGGAGCAGCCAATGGCAGAGGAAAAAGGCATGAACCCTTATTCTGGAGAACGTGTTGAGACGGACGGGATCTATATGACCGAATGGGGGCGCGAGGAACTGCTTAAACGAGGAGACGTGTTCCCCAGCGATGTCATGATAGGCGATACCGAATGGAAGTTGGTCTCCCTGCCCACTGACGAGGAGCAGCAGGCCATTAACAAAAACCGCGGCGAAAAACGCGGGGTCCGATTCCACGCAAAGAGCGGAGACAGATAAGCTCTTGCAAGCTTGAATGCCTGTTGACTCAAGCATGGCTAAGCATCGCTAAAGTCGCCTGCAAAGGCCAATCACAGTTCACCGTCTTGATGTCAGTCCTATAGGGGGACTGGCATTTTTCATTTCAACAGGAGGATGCTATAATTTGGTATACATTCGGCGGCGCAATCCCGAATAGACCAAACATGAGGTGAACATTCATGAGATTGGGCGTATTGGATCAGTCCCAAATTGCCGAAGGACGTACGGCGATAGACGCGCTTAACGAAACAACAAAGCTTGCCCAAGTAACCGAGCAGCTAGGATTTTCCCGCTTTTGGGTGTCCGAGCATCATGCCTCCGAATCATTGGCGCACTCCAGTCCGGAAGTACTGCTTGCTCATCTTGGCGCTCATACAACTTCTATCCGACTTGGCTCGGGCGGAGTGATGCTCCCTCATTACAGCGCCTATAAAGTCGCCGAAAACTTCAAGCTGCTCGAAGCGCTTCAGCCGGGGAGAATCGACTTGGGGCTAGGAAGGGCGCCTGGGGGCATGCCTATAGCCACCAGAGCGCTGCAGGAAAACAAGTACGTCAATATCGAACAATATCCGCAACAAGTCCTGGATATTCTTCACTATTTGCACAATACCCTACCAGAGGAGCATCGATTTGCCGGTCTGCATACCTCGCCCTCCATTCCGAGCGCACCCGATGTATGGCTGCTCGGCTCCAGCGATGAAAGCGCCAAGCTGGCAGCCCGCTTGGGACTGCCATTCGCGTTTGCGCAATTTTTCGGAGTGACGGGCGGCCAGAGCGCCATGCGGTATTACCGCGAACATTACCAGCCCTCTGCCCTGTACCCGAAACCCCAGGCCATGGCAGCGGTTTTGGCCATCTGTGCAGACACGGAGGAAGAAGCCAATCGGCTCGCATGGAGTACGGATTTATTTTTCCTTCGTTTGGAGAAAGGACTGGAATTATCATATTTCCCATCCGTACAAACTGCGGAGGATTACCCGTATACGGAATACGATCTTATGCGAATTCAGCAAACAAGACAACGGCGCATCATCGGGACGCCGGAGCAAGTCAAGGAAGCGCTGCTTGCCATTCAGGAAGCGTTCCAAACCGATGAACTGCTCATCGTGTCGCCCATTCATGACTTTCAAGCCCGTCTCCACTCATACAAGAGGATAGCGGAAGCCTGCCAATTGACACAAACGAAGGAGAGCCCGAAGCAATAACCCTTCACTAACGCTTTTCATTTAGCGCCAACACATTCAACAGGGGCTGTCCACGTGGACAGCCCCCCGATTGTTACTTGTCAAGCTTCAGCTTAGCCAAAGCATCCGCCAAGGCTGTATTGATAGGCTCGTCTTGCTGCTGTTTGCGCAAATATTGAGACACCTCTCGCTTGGAAACCTTCGGATTGTCTTTTTTCCGCTTCTCAAACACAGACAGCTTCTCTCTGTACCCACATAGACAAACAAAGAGCTGCCCTTCACCTTCTCCCCGAAGCTCCATCTTCTTGCGGCACTGCGGACAACGGGCATTCGTCGTTCTCGCCAAGTTTTTACGATGGCCGCACTCGCGGTCCTGGCAGACCAGCATCCGGCCGCGCTTGCCCTTCACTTCCAGCATCGGCTTGCCGCAATCGGGACAGCGGGTTGAGGTCAAGTTGTCATGCTTGAACGTTTGCTTGCTCTGCTTGATCTCTCGAACGGATTTCCCCGCGAAGTCCATCATTTCCCGGATAAATTCCTGCTGAGGCAGCGCGCCCTTCGCAATTTGCTCAAGCTTCAATTCCCAAGCTGCCGTCAGTTCCGGCGATTTCAATTCGTCCGGGACCAGCTCCAGCAACTGTCTGCCCTTAGCCGTCAGACGTATGCTCTTGCCATCCAGTTCGATCGAGAAATTGTGGAACAGCTTGTCTATAATATCGGCCCTTGTAGCGACTGTGCCCAGACCGCCTGTTTTGCCAATTGTGCGAATCAAAGCCTGATCGCGGTTCGACATATACGGAATCGGGTTTTCCATTGCAGTCAGCAAGGCAGCCTCGGTGAATCGAGCAGGCGGCTTTGTCTCACCGCTTGTCAGCAGTAAAGAAGCCACTGGCAATTGCTCTCCCTGCCGAATCGGCGGCAGCACCTGATCAGCCAGTTCCTCGGTTTCCTCCTCTTCTATGGCCTGGTCGTACACCTCTTTCCAGCCTTGAGAAAGAACGGTCTTGCCGCGTGCCGTGAACAGCTCCTTGCCGATCTCTGCCTGAATCGTCGTCTGCTCGTATTCAAAGGGCGGGTATAGCGCTGAGAGGAAACGTCTCACGACAAGATCATAAATATGACGTTCCTTCAAAGACAGCGAGCGCAGTTCCGGTGACTGTTCCGTTGGGATAATGGCATGATGATCCGTTACTTTGGCATCGTCCACGATGGATTTCCCCGCCTTGATGCCAGCTTTCAAAATCGCGTTCGCATATTTGGCATACATCTGAATGCCGCATGCGCGAAGCCGATCCTGCAACGTGCTGACGATGTCTGAAGACAGATAACGGGAATCCGTACGCGGATACGTAACCGCCTTATGCTGCTCGTAGAGCGATTGCATAATGGAGAGTGTTTCCTTCGCGGAATAGCCGAACTTTTTGTTGGCGTCCCTTTGCAGCTCGGTTAAGTCGTACAGCTGCGGGGCATAGCTTTTCTTATAATGCTTATCGATCTGCTTGACAACAGCGTCCTTGCCCTGAATCAAGCGAATCACTTGCTCTGCTGCCGCTTTGTCAAACGTCTGTGTCTGGTTCGATTTCTGATCGCGCCAGATCAGCTTCAAGGAGCCCGCATCGGCTCGAATGCCATAATAAGTGCGCGGCTTGAACTGCCGAATCTCCTCTTCACGCTGAGCAATAATCGCCAATGTCGGTGTCTGTACCCGGCCGCAGGAAAGCTGTGCATTATGCTTGCACGTCAACGCCCGGGTCGCATTGATTCCAACGTACCAATCTGCTGCGGAACGAGCAGCCGCCGAAGCGTATAAATGCTCGTATGCTTTACCCGGCTTCAGATTCTGAAAGCCTTCCTGAATGGCCTTGTCCGTTACAGAAGATATCCATAGGCGTTTCACCGGTTTGTTGACATGCGCTTTTTCGAGAATCCATCTGGCGACAAGCTCGCCTTCCCGGCCTGCATCCGTGGCGATGACAATATCCGCCACATCTTTGCGAAGCAATTGGGACTTGACGGTTTGGAACTGCTTTCCGGTTTGCTTGATGACAACAAGCTTCAAGGGCTGGGGGAGCATCGGCAAGTCCTCCAGACTCCAAGATTTATACTTGTTGTCATATGCTTCGGGATCGGCCAGAGTGACCAGATGGCCTAACGCCCAAGTGACAATATACTTCTCGCCTTCAAAGTAACCATTGCCTTTTTGCTGGCACTTGAGAACCCGGGCAATATCTCTTCCGACTGAAGGCTTCTCTGCTAAAACAACTGTTTTTGACATACGCTCATCCTCTTAAGTGATAGTTAATGTTACCTTACCATACTAGACGATTGCTTGCCACGTCCGTTGCTAGAACGATCGACATGGGCACAGCAAAGACGCCCCCGTCTGGGAGCGTCCGTATGCTGCTTCTCGCGCCTAAGCGTTTGCTGCAATCGCGTCCAATTCTTCAGCAATTTGGTCACGGAGCCGGTCCACGACACGAAAATCCATAGCTGACACATAAATGTTCTCCAATAGATCATGCCATTTTTTCGCATGAGCCAACGACTGCGTAGCTTCCTTCATCTTGTTGCTGTACCGCTCTCGCAGAAGCGCTATCTCCTGTGCATAGGCCTCATCCGTCCCAGGTTGTATGCAGCGCTTGTACATGTCCACGATTTCATCAGTTTCTCTCTCAGGAAAATGTTCATGAGGAGCCGTACTGTCAAAGATCGCCACGCCCAATTCCCGCAAAATCACCATATCCAGGCTGTTCGGGTCGAAACCGCAGTGATAAATTTCCAAGTCGACCCCCCGCTTTTCCGCAGCAGCCGCGATTTTCCTGAGCATCGTTGACTTGCCGCTGCCCGGGCGCCCTTTAATAAAAAAGCGCTTGGCAACGTCATGCGTCAAATTGGGAATAAAGTCTACAGCCCCTTGCGGCGTGGCCGCCCCCAAAAACCGATGGCGCAGAACCGCTTGCTTGCCCAAGTCGACATCTCCAAAAATCCGTTCAATCAATTCCTCCGTCAATTGATCAGCTGAAGCAAAGTCTATATGGGCTTTATAGATTGCTTCCCAATCGTCATGAATACGCAAGGCTTCTTCCATCTGGGCATAAGCCTGCTCATAGGCGGATGCAATTTCCCTATGCAAGCGTTCGATCTCATTCTTCTGATGGGAAAGCGAAGGACCATCCCAAGCTTCGCCTAAATCCACGTGCTTTTCTACAACCCCCGGCAGTTTGGGCTCAAGCACATAAGGCGCCGTCCCTTTAACTATGCCTGCTTTCAAGCGCGGGATCATGACTCCATCGAGTGAGCCGTTATCACTGGGACAGTGGACAAACCAAATCTCATACCCCCGCTCGGCCAAGTTGTTGCCGATACTGCGAATGATCGTTGACTTGCCTGAACCCGGTCCGCCTTTCAAGATAAAAACCGTATCCAATCCTTGAAGAGACGAATCAAACATGCTGATAAATCCTCGCGCCGTATTGCCGCCTGCATAAAAATGCTTGATGTTCGTTTCCATGCCACCAGCACTCCTTTCTGGGCGATCATCATGGTCTCGGATATTCAGTGTATGCCCGCAATAGGAGCGGCGTGCATGAAAAAAAGGCAAGATGAGCTTCCCCATCCTGCCTTAAGCCATGCCGCGTTATTTGATTTGCTTGAAGTCAATTTCCAGGAATCGAGCAACCTCCGTTTTCCACCGTTCTTCTACGAACGCAACGTGGTTCTCATGCGCATTATATGTATCATAGTCCTGCTGTGAATCAAATTCCATCGAAAAACCGTAATCATAGTCATTTTTGGCGCTCACTTGGCGGTGAACCTCAAAATGGCGCACAACCGGAATCGCCGTCAGCGCATCGTAGCCATCCTGCAAAAATTTCTCAGCCTCTGGCGAGCCCGCCGGATATTTCAGGTCAAAAATAACCATATGTCGTATAGATGCTGGATTCATCTCTCCATCATTCCTCCTGCTATTCATTTTTTAGTGCATACTCAAAGAAAGTAATACAAATAGACAGCCAATCCGCCAAAGCCCAAGATGGTAGCTACAACATAATAGAGTGTCAGTCGCGTAAAATTTTTCTTCGTACGCCGATCGTAATCCGGATTCCCTTCCTTATTTCTTCTGGAGAATCCGATCGCAACCGTTGCTATGGCGGAGGCTGCGATAATAATGGCTATCAGAACAAAAGCAAGCGTTTCCGGACGCATGACGCCCTCCTTCACCAATCATGATTCATTCGCCAAGACAACAGCCTTCAGCAATCCTTCGCTAAACGTGATCACTTTGCCGAAGTGTACGGGAAGTTCATGCAGCGGGAACCGGTGCGTGACCAGATCAAGCGGGTTGATTTCTCCCTTGACCATCAATTCTTGTACCTTCCGCCCATCCTCCATTGTGGAGTACAATGAGCCGAACAAGGTCAAATGCTTGTGAATGATCTCACTGGAGTTGAACGATACCTCCGCGCCTTCTCCAATGATCAGAAGAGTTCCTCCCGTGCGCAACAGCTTCAGAGCAGTGTCATAGGAAGCCGACTTGCCGGCACACTCTATGACATAATCCGCCCCTGCCTGATCGGTAAACGCCAAGATATCTTCTGTTGTTCGTTCTGAAGGTGCAATCGTATGGACGGCCCCCCGTACGTACCGCCGCTTCCAATCGGGATGGGACAGGATCAACCGCAATGACTGCTGCACCGCGCTGTTTGGCAAGACCGATGGCGGCCAGTCCAATGGGACCGCAGCCAAACACCACAACGACATCGCCTTGCTTCATGCTTGTTTGCTTGATGGAAGAATAGGGCGTGCCCCAATTGTCAAATATGAGACTTCCCGCTTCGTAGGACACCGAATCGTGCAGGACCAAACAATTGCGCTCGGGTACAGCGACTTTTTCGGAAAAGCCAAATCCCATATGTTCTACACCGTTCGGGCAGCGTACGTAAGCCCCTTCCCGGCAAGCTTCGCATGTGCCGCACCCTTTGACATTATTAATGGCAACACGGTCCCCTGCTTGAAGATGCCTAACCCGGCTGCCGACAGCCACGACTTCACCGGCAGCTTCGTGTCCGGCAACATAATCCCGCGGCTCCTCAACATGCCAAAACCACTTGTCCGAACCGCAGATGCCGCAGGCTTTAACCGCGACCACTACTTCATCCTCGCCAGGCACCGGATCCGGCACATCAACGACCCGCAAATCCTGCGGACCGAAAGCCCTGACTTGCTGCAAGCGCTTCACCTCCATTCATGATGTCATTCCTGTATTATAGCACGAAGCGGGACGAGCAATAAATAACACACGGGAAGACTATTGAATATCCGGATAAATGCCAATGTCGTCAATCAGTATGCGTCCCGGTTCATCTGCTTCGATTGTCCAAGTTATCGAATGCAACTGTGCTCGATTGCCCGTTGAAATCCATCCCTGGAAAGCACGAAGCGGAATGCGGAAGCTTTGAAACACGGGCTCGAACGGATTGCGATAACGTCTCGGCTTTATTTCGTTTTCCAGCTTGGGATGCTGGGTAAACTGTGTCATAACGGGCGGCGGTATAATCGCGTGCTCATCCAGATCGAGATGACCGACCGTTCCATCTGTTGTTCTGATCTCGAGCGTAACATCCGGGATAACCGCTTCCGTCGTCGAATCGGATACAGGCAGCGCCGCCAATGAAAAAGCCAGTTCGTTCTCGGGATGAACAAGCTGGCCCCCCTCTGGCGGAAGCAGAAGCGTATATGTGCCGCCTGCCTCATCCCATACCAGCTCAGCTCCGCGGTTCTGCTTGCTGTTGCCCTGCCTGTCTCTGACTTGGATATTTTCTTTAGCTGTCAACGACTCGGCCTTGCTCGTGACGCCTGGCAGCCCCTTTGAAGCCAATTCGTAATCCTCCAATACTACAAACGTGGAGTCGGAGAATTGCGTAATATACCCTGTATCGGGAAGCCATTCTGCGGCCGAGCGCCAATCCTGGAATAAGGGCAAATACTCTAGTTTGCCGTGCAAAGTCGCTTCCAGAAACGCCGTCAAATAGATGAGCGCCGCTTCTCTTTGCTCAGATGCCGGCAGAAGATCCCGATGATTCAACAGGAAATGAGTAGGTCGCGTAATATCACGATCTCCCCACCCTGTGTTGAATTGGCCATGATTCGCGCCGATTATATAGACAGCCGCCTTAAAGCGATAATCTTCGGACTCACTAACATCGTCAGAAAAAGTGACGCGCCGGTACTGCCGTTCTCCGTCAAAGGTACTGATATCACCATCCTGGTTCCCTTGCAGCACCAAATAATGCACGTCCCGCAGACGGAGATAACTCTGATTGATACGCCAATCTGTGGGAGCAAGAGCCGCAACAGCCTGGATTCTGTAGCCATTATCGGCTGCCATCACAACGGCCTGGCCACCGCGGGAATGGCCAATCAGAGCAATTCGCTCCAAATCCACCTTGCCGCTGAATGGATTTCCGGCATTCATATGAAATTGTTCAATGGCATGCAAATGCTCGATGAGTCCCCATTCGCGCAGAGGCATGTTCTGATTTTGACCTGAACTCCAAGCCGAATAGTTCGCAAAGTTCTCGTCAACCGATACCGCTATAAACCCTCTGCTTGCAAAATGCTCGCCAAGGTAAGCGTAACCGCCGTCCGAGAATTCCTCCATCAAATGATTCCCATGTACCATCAGCACCAACGGAAAGGGCCCTTCTCCCTCAGGCATCCACACTCTTGCGTTCAGCGGGAGAGCGGAGATGTCCGTCCGCCAGAACCAGCGGCGGAATGAGGACCACGCTTCAGTAATTTCTGTAGCATCTGCTGAGGCGGTAAGAAGCTCGGCCTTCGAGCCATATTCGGTTCTGAACCTGTCTTGACCGCTGCCATATGTGAAAGAAGAATACGCGTACTGGCCGGCAATCCCCGGATGCTCCGCTTGAATGGCCGGTGGGTGCGGCCCATCTTGATAGATTTCCGCATACCGCTCATAGATAGGTTTTTCTCCCGGCCAAACTTCCAGCAGCCAGCTCACCCCCCCCTAGCCAGACCAGTACTGCCCCAACCATGGCAAGGCGGGAAGCGACTCGCTTAGGATGCATGATGCAGCGATGCGCAATGAGACCGGTTCCCAGCCCGATCGCGCACAAGAGCAGGCCTGACATAATGGACAAGCGCCACGACATATCCGCTTCATGGAAGCCGATGATGGCGCTGCTCGTACCGATGACGATTGTACTTATCGTCAGTCTTGGCATAGCAATAGGTATGAAAGATAACAGTCCTGCCAGCAGATGAGCACCGAGCCATAGAGCCAGCAGCATGAGTCCGAGGTATACAGGAATCTCCACCCATGGGCCAAAACCGAGTGGAAATCCCCAAGCAAAGCCTGCTCCAACAGGCAGCATGACAGCCAAAAATCCGCCCAGTGCACGAAGTGCGCCAGGTGAGTCAGCCGAACGCAGCTTGGCAATCATTCGTTTCCATCCAGTCATTCCCCCATGTCCCCTCTCCCTTTGACGTTTGCATTAGCTACGCTTGTTCTCTGTGTGCACGCCAAACCGATTGGCGCACCTACTTGAGTATGTTACCATAAAATCTCCAAGCGTAATAAGAGGTACAGGGAAGACCGAATATGCACAAGAATCCCCTTAAGACAAAGAAGAAGCTGTCCCAGCCATTGGCTGAAGACAGCTTCTCGGTTCGCGCTATTGCGGAAAACCCGGTTCCGCTGGCATGCTCTCCTCGTCGCTGCGCTGACGGCTTGCAGAATCGGGGGTGCCGCCAGCTTGCTGGTTCGACAGGGATGCCGTCATGCTTGCGGATTGATGCTGACCGCTTGCCGCGTTGGCGCTCCCGGTTTGATGCTGGCCGGCCGTCTGCATGCTGCCGGATTGGTGCTGGCTCGCCATAATCGCACCGCCTTGCTGCTGGGAAAGGTAGGAAGCCGCTCCAGTTTGGTGCTGGCCTCTTGTTCTCTCCATAGCGCCGGTTTGATGCTGGCCGGCCATATGATTCAGCGTGTCAGCTTGCGGTTGATTGTAGCCGAGCATACTGTCCTGTTGGCTAGCAGGCATCCGGCCCATATTCCCTGCTTGCTGATAGCTGTTCATGACCGTATTCGTTGTCATCTCCTTCATGGTCGGCACTTGATAATAGCCTTTTTGATTCATGTACTGCCATATCTCATACGCCTGCTCGGAACAATTCACGGCCCCCTGCTGAAGCATCGAACGCAGCTGCGGGTCGGCACATTCCAGCGCCGCAATCATCTTGAACAAAGCAGACGATTTGTGGGAGCTGAGCATGCCGCTTGCTACGTCACGGTCATCCATTTGATGAACGGACATATTCGGAGCCTGCGTCCCGGGATTGTCCAGACCATAGACGGGTGTGATTTGCTTGGGGGAGCGATAAGGGACGGCTTGCCCGCCGCCTTTTTGCTGCGCCATGTTCACCATTGCATTGTACTCATTGATGGCAAATTGCAGCTGGCGATCCATGATCTGCTGCAGCTGCGGGTCCTTTGCGAAGGAGCGGTACAGTTGGAATTGATTGAGACAGTTAATCGCGTTGTTCATAACCTCGTGCATCTCCATAACCTCGTGTGCGCCTAAATGTGCGGCCATGCGAATCCCTCCGTATATGTAATGTGGGCAAGTGGACCCCCTCACTATTTTTTGCCAAGCAAATGCGGATTATACGGCAAATTCATAAACGCCGGATATGACGGACACACTATGCCGAAAAGGAGGGGAAGCCAATGGATACGCACGAATACGTAGAAAAACTTCATGATACCCAGCGCAAAGACGAAAAAAATCGGGAGCAGCAAGGCAAACGAACGCCTTCAGCCAAACTCCCGACCAAGCAGCACAGCAACAATCCCTAGCTTTCATCCATTTTTGTCAAGCTCTGCGAGCAAGGTCTGGTCCCGGCATCACCGGGATCTCCGCTTGCTGTGTCTGCTAGTTGAAAAACTTCCAGTCTGCACGGATCTCATTGCCTTCCACCTCAAGCCAGCCGCACGAATAATGCTGTTGTCTGCGTTTATCTGTGGGCGACCCGGGATTGAACAGCAAGACACCCTCTCTGAGCTCCCGATAAGGGATATGAGAATGACCGAATACAATCGCATCAACCTGTTCATGTTGAAAGGCGCGGTAAGCGCGGTCCGGTGTCGATTTTCCAAGCCCTTGATGACCATGAACCAAGCCTATTCGTTTCCCGCCAATCTCCACGATGCGCTGCCAGCCGTACTTCTCTACCACAGCTGTGCCGTCCGTATTTCCCGCTACGCCATAAACGGGAGCAATCGCGGACAATTCTTCCGCCAGCTCCGGAAAGTTCCAGTCGCCGGCATGCAGAATAAAGCGCACATTGCGGAAAGCATCGACAACAGCTGTCGGCAATTGTTTGGCTTTCCTTGGCATGTGTGTATCGGACAGCACGCCAATCCGAATCATCGATCTCCCTCCTCTTGTTCCTCAAGTTTTCGAATTCTCCAGCAATCTGCTACGTGACGATGACGCGCTCCTGTAAGGAAACGGACATACTATACGTGGGGGTGAAGCAATCATGAACGATCACAAACAGCGAAAAGGACATGTGCAGATCCAGGCTCCGCCAGCGAAAGTGGTGGCAGAGGCAAAAGCAGACGACAATATGGATGAGCAAGTGAGAAGGATGAAGGAGCGCGACGGGCACACGGAGTACTGTGGCGGAATGTAGCCGGCTCTGCCGGCTTTTTTCCAACCTGTTGAACCGACTGTCTGTCTTTTCACGCTTTATCGTGTTCGGCTTCCGCTGCCAGTCTTGCGGTTATCCAAGACCAAACCGTGCGATACGTCACCGTTTCGTTCGATCCAACCCCGTCCCGAACATAGGGGGCCGTCTGGCGGAAGTAGTCCGGATGCCCGCCGATCAAAGGGATATCTATGATGGTTCCGGGGGGATTCACCCTCCGGTTCGGGCTAGCTATCGATGCTCCCCACCCCCCCATTCGCGTAATTGGATCAACAACCCAGCGCTTGGAACGCTTGACCTGACTTCGAAACATGCCCCTAACATAAAGGGTGCGCGCTTGCAGTTCCTCCGCTATCGAGCATTTCGGCGTACCAATTTGCACCACACCCAACACGCGTTTTTGTGCCTGCATCAGCATGTATGCTGCATGCACTACAGCCACTCCGCCTCCGCTGTGACCTACCATGACATAATGATGCGGGTCGTCACTTGCACCCGCAGCCGCACGCGCCAGCCAATGATGCAAGCGATTGCCGCCGATCGACTGCGTGTACGCCTCTGGGCGCAGGCGCAGATCATGGTAAATTTCCCATAGCTGCTGAGGCTTGCTCCGTTGCCAGTCGCCGTAAGGAAGCAGAGAGCTTGAGCGTACAGCATAGCCCAACTGGACGAAACTTTCATGCAGGCGGGCGCGGAACGGGTCCAGAAATCCCGGAGCAGTGGCAAAGCCGGCTGCTGTGATCAACACGATAGTCGACGATCTCGTCATCATGGTTCCTGACCCGCCGCATTCGACTGCAAATGTTCGTAGTGATACAGGATGCGCTCCCGGTAGCTCGGATGTGTGGATCCTAGCAGGCGAATAAGCAGCGGAGGATGCCATTCCCGCAACGACGCCTTGGCCATATCCTGATATAATCTGACGCCTGCCTCGCCGTCGGGAATCATGGCAAGCGCATAGCGATCTGCCGCTCGCTCCGCCTGCCGCGATACAGCATTGGAGAACGGAAGCGATGCGAAGGATAGGACAGATACGATGAGGAGTAGCAAAGGCAGCGCACGGAGATCCGCTGCGCTTTTGAGCTGCCATCGCTCCCCCCATTTGGCTAAGGCCAATCGCAGCAGGATGCTGCCTGCCCACAGCAGAATGAACAGCGAGGCAATTGCTCCCACCGCACTCCATTCCAGATGGTGCATGACATAATGCCCAATTTCATGCGCCATTATGAGCAGGATTTGTTCCTCCGTCAACCGCTGCAAAGTCGTATCCCAAAGGACAATGCGCAAGGAAGTGCCAAGCCCGTTAACATAAGCATTCATCGCATTGGTCTTGTCCGATACTTTTACTTCATATACCCGATCGGTCGAGATGCCAGATTGTTCGGCAAGTGACAGAATCTTCTCCTCGAGGACCGGATCGCTTAGACGGGTAAACTCATCATAAAGCGGATCAATCACTACTGGTTGAATAATCATCATGAATAAAGTAAATGGAATGGACAGGAGCCATACCTTGAACCACCAGTTGCGCGCGTTCTTCCGCATGAAGGCGAACACAACAGCTGACACCGCTGCCAGAAGGACAAAATCAAGCGAATAAGAAATTGCCTGATCCCGAAGCCAGTCCGCTGCCGGTTGGACGGAAATGCCATAGTGTTTGGACAAGCGGTAGCTTATCAAGCGAATCGGCAAATAAAGCAAATATGATGCGGTATGTATAAGCCATACATAGCCTACAAAGCGGAACACATAGAACCGCCTATTGACAAGCCACATCTCCGACAATCTCTGTACAGAACGGCTGCCAAGCAGCAGCAAGTAAATGGCCCACTCCCACGGAAAGCTTAGCAAAAAAAGGCCATTGCGCAAATCGTTGTAAAGAGAACCTTGGCGCACTTCTTCCGGCGAAAGGAAGGTGGCAGGATCGGCAGCACTGCCCTGCAGGTGCTCGGGGACAGAATAAGAATCCGTCAGCATCAAATACAAGGCGATGCTCAACGGAATCAAAAGCAATCCTGCCCAGAATGCCCGGTTCTTCCCCAGTTTCATAATTCCTCCTCTCCTTTCTATCCTCTTACATCAGTATACCCCGACATCTGGGGAATGCTCCCTTTTCCGCAGGAAGGAAATCAATACGAAACCCCTTTCTTTTTTCCCAAGCCGCAATCCGCTATAATAAAACATTATGGCAACGAGAAAGGTGTGCATATAGCTTGGGCGTAAAATACAACCGGGAATACAAAGAGATTGTCGAAGACTTCATGAAAGCCATTTTACAAATTGATGATTGCTATGACGCCTTTGAGATGGAGCAGAAGGAATGGCTCGAACTCGCTCCTGAAGAGCAGCGGGCGTATTTGCGAACGCTGGCGGATGATTTGTTTTATGGCTTGGGCACAAGCCGGACGATTGCGGTCGGCAGCGGACAAATCCGCTACAATCCAAGCAAGCATACGATTCAGGTTACGGATGCCCGAGACGTCGTGCGGATCGTAAACCTAGTGTAGATGCCCACGAAAGTGAAGCTATGCGTTGCAGCCGATTCCGATTACTTTCGCGGGGCCCGGATACATTGACCACGAAAAAAGACCCATTCTATGCCGGGAGCACAGCACTGCTCGCTTGGCGTTGGAATGGGTCCTCTTCATCTAGTTTGCAGCCGGCTGCATAAATTCCACAGACTCCCTGTCCGGACCATAAAAGAAGAAATACTTGGCGCCATTTGGAAGCGTCTGGATGTCCTTGTTTTTGAACTCCAGTCCCAGCTTCTGAATACGAGCATATTCTTCATCAATATCGTCTACGGTTATAGCCAAATGGTGAACGCGCCCTTCTGCCGGGAAATGCGATTCGGCGAACCATACAAGCTCGATCTCCGACTCGGGGTTTTGCCCAAATCCCATAAAAGCCAGCTTCGTGGCGCCCCCGTTCAACGTCAGGCTGTCTTTCAGCGTCATCCCTACAACATCCCGATAGAATGCGATGGAACGTTCCATATCCGTGACCATTATGCCTATATGCTCTATTTTCGTTCTAGCCATGCTGCACTCTCCTATTCTTGTTTCGAATACATGGATTTGCGGAATGCCTTGACATCCTCATTTTCCAAATACTCGTCAAATGTTGTAACCTTGTCCATGACGCCCCCTGGCGCAATCTCGATGATGCGGTTCGCGATCGTCTGCACAAATTGATGGTCATGCGAAGTGAACAGTATGGTGCCATCGAATTGAATCAAGCCGTTATTCAATGCGGTAATCGACTCCAGGTCCAGATGGTTCGTCGGCTCATCCAGTATAAGCACATTCGGCGATTGCAGCATCATCTTGGCCAACATGCAGCGCACGCGTTCTCCCCCGGAAAGCACGTTTACCTTTTTCAAGGCTTCTTCTCCGGAAAACAGCATGCGTCCAAGAAATCCCCGAATGTACGTTTCGTCTTGATCCTTGGAGTACTGGCGCAGCCAATCGATCAGATTCAGGTCCGTATTGAAATACTTCTCGTTGTCGCGCGGGAAGTAGGCGCGCGTCGTAGTGACTCCCCAGGAGAAACTTCCCGCATCCGGCTCGACTTCCTCGGCCAATATGTCGAACAAGGCTGATTTCGCAAGACCGTTAGGTCCGACGAATGCAATTTTGTCCCCTTTGTTGATCATAAGCGTCAAGTGGTCAATCACTTTCTCGCCTTCCAGCGACTTGCTCAGACCTTCAATTGCCAGCAGCTGCTTCCCCGCTTCCCGTTCCGACTTGAAGTTGATGAACGGGTATTTCCGGTTCGACGGCTTGATGTCCTCCAGCGTCAGCTTCTCCAACAGCTTCTTCCGCGAAGTGGCTTGCTTGGACTTGGAAGCGTTGGCGCTGAATCGACGAATGAATTCCTCCAGCTCCTTGCGCTTGTCCTCCACTCGCTTATTGGCCTCGCGCTGCAGCTGCTGCGCCAGCTGGCTGGATTCGTACCAGAAGTCGTAGTTGCCGACATACAGCTGAATCTTGCCGAAATCAATATCGGCAATATGCGTGCATACCTGATTCAGAAAGTGACGGTCATGAGAAACGACAATGACGGTTCCCTGATACTTGGCGAGGAAATTCTCCAGCCATTGAATCGATTCCAGGTCCAGATGGTTCGTCGGCTCGTCCAGCAGCAAAATATTCGGATTGCCGAACAGCGCCTGTGCCAAGAGCACCCTGACTTTGATGTTCGCATCCAGATCCTTCATCAACTCGTCGTGCAGAGACTTTGGAATGCCAAGCCCGATCAGCAGCTCGGCCGCTTCAGACTCCGCTTCCCAGCCGTTCAATTCGGCAAATTCACCCTCAAGCTCGGCCGCACGCATGCCGTCCTCGTCATTGAAGTCCGGCTTCGCATAGATTTCGTCCTTTTCCTTCATAATGGCATACAGGCGCTCGTGGCCCATGATGACCGTCTCCAAAACCGGATATTCGTCGTAGGCGAAGTGGTCCTGGCGAAGCACCGAAATGCGATCGCCAGGCGTTACATGCACATAACCGGAGTTCGGCTCGATCTCGCCGGACAAAATCTTGAGAAACGTTGATTTGCCGGCGCCATTCGCACCGATCAAGCCATAACAGTTCTCTGGAGTGAATTTGATATTTACATCCTCAAACAGCGCTCTGCTGCCATAGCGCAAAGTAATGCGTTCAGTACTAATCATGATTTCGTTACCTCCATGGACCAAGATTCAACATCCCATACCCGGTCAACCCATCCTTCGTAAAATTCCGGCTCATGACATACAAGCAGGACAGTGCCCTTGAATGCCTGTATCGCCCGTTTAAGCTCCGCCTTGGCGACGACATCCAAGTGATTGGTCGGCTCGTCGAGGAGCAGCCAGTTGGATTCGCTCATCATCATCTTGCACAGCCGCACCTTGGCCTGCTCGCCGCCGCTCAATCTGTGCAACGGGCGTGTAATATGCTCATTTGTCAGGCCGCAGCGCGCAAGGGCCGCTCGCACTTCATGCTGATTCAGATGCGGGAACGCATTCCATACATCCTCGATAGGCGTCTGCTGCTGGCCTTTCACTTCCTGCTCAAAGTAACCGGGGTATAAAAAATCTCCCAGTTCAACGGAACCCGACAACGGTTGAAGCTTGCCCGTCAGCGTCTTCAGAAGCGTGGACTTGCCGACACCGTTACAGCCGATTACAGCAATTTTCTCGCCGCGCTCCAGCTTCATGCTCATCTTGGGAAGCAGCGGATAGCTGTAGCCAATTTCCAGGTCTGACGCCTCCACCACCCACCGGCTGCTCGCGCGCGATTCCTTGAAGCCGAATGTAGGCTTTGGCGCTTCCTGCGGCTTGTCAATTCGCTCGATACGGTTCAACTGCTTCTCGCGGCTCTTGGCTCTGCCGGAGGTCGACGCTCTCGCCTTGTTGCGCTGAATGAAATCCTCCTGCTTCTTGATGAATTCCTGCTGCTTCTCATACGCTTCGATATGTTGACTCTTCTGGATGTCTGCCATCTCCAGAAACTTCTCGTAGTTGGCAGAATACCGGGTCAACTTGGCAAACTCGAGATGGTAGATGACGTTGACAACTTCATTCATAAATGCCGTATCATGCGAAATCAGGATGAAGGCGTATGGATAATTTTTGAGGTAACCCGTCAACCATTGAATGTGCTCCACATCCAAATAGTTCGTCGGCTCATCCAGCAAAAGAACCGTTGGCTGCTCCAGCAGCAGCTTGGCCAGCAGCACCTTCGTTCGCTGACCGCCGCTCAATTGGGAAACATCCCGGTCAAGCCCGATCGCGCCGAGACCCAGCCCGTTAGCCGTTTCCTCTACCTTAACGTCAATCATATAAAAACCGCCGATTTCCAGCCGCTCCTGAATCTCGCCCATCTGCTCCAACAGCGCTTCCAGCTGCTCAGGGGTAGCATCTCCCATCTTGTCCGTAATGGCCAGCATTTCCTTCTCAGCCTCGAACAAGGGCAGGAACGCTTCATTCAGCACTTCGCGAATCGTCTTGCCCGGCGTCAGCACCGCGTGCTGATCCAAATAGCCGTAGCGCACGCGCGGCGTCCACTCAATCTTGCCTTCGTCGAGCAGCAGCTTACCTGTTAGCAGATTCATCAGCGTTGATTTGCCGACTCCATTCGCGCCGACCAAGCCGACATGCTCGCCAGCCAGCAAACGAAAGGACACGTCCTTAAACAATGTCGTGCCGCTATAGCTGTGGCTTACTTTCTCTACAGTTAGCAAACTCATGATTATCCATTAACTCCTATCTATATCTAATCCCGGCTACGGTATGGCTGGATGGCTCTTTGCATACCCGCGGTCAACCTCGCAATAGGACAATTCCAAAAAAAAGCGGGCATTTCGCCCAATCCCGCAAATCTATTATAGCATGGCTGACACCCTCAAGCACAACCGTAGATTCTCCCGCTGTACCACAGCGGTTCATCTCGAGTCAGGCATCGTCCGAAGTTTGCAGGAGTTGCCTCAGCTCGTTATACCATGCCGCAACCGCTTCAAAAGACATGCGCACAAGACCGCTTGAGGATGGCACGACATAATCCTGAACCTGCGCCACAACGCCAGCAGGCTGCAGTCCCCAGGACACGTCCTTCCGCCCGCTGAACTGCTCGTACACTCCCTTGCCGACATAGCATGCGAACCTTGGTTTATACATGATTAACTTCTGCTTCAACAGCTCCCGCCCTTCCCCGTACTCTTCCTTCGTAATTTCTGCTGCGGTGCGGGTTGGACGCGACACAATATTGGTAAAGCCGTACCCGTACCATCCTGATAGGCTGCCATCTTCCTCTGGCCGGTGTACCCGCTCTGTCAAGCCGGCAGCATGAAGAAGCCGCCAAAAGCGATTATGCGGATTCGCATAATGATGTCCGGTCTCGCCGGAGCGAAGACTGGGGTTGAACCCTATAAATAAAAGCTTCATGTCTTCCGCCAAATGATCTGGGATTTCAGCTGTGTGCATGACGTCCTCCCTTATTCATCCGTCAGGTTCATCGGCCCGGCAGTCTGCTTGCATCTCCTCAATCCATCGCACGATGCGCATGACCGTATGGTCTCGTACAGGATCCGGCAGAATATGACCCATTTCTTCCAACCGGAACCAGTCAACCCGCTTGCCCGCACGCTGCATAGCCGCATAGAGCCGTTCGGCATGTTTGCAGCTAACCTGCTCGTCCTGCGACCCGTGAACAAGTAAAACAGGCCGTGCAATACGCTCCGGCCAGCAGACGGCGGAGCGCTCCATGTAGGCGTCTGCCTGCTTGACGGGATGACCGACTACCCGCTTAAGCATGCGGCGCAAATCGACCCTCTCCTCGTAGGTCAACAAAAGATCGCTTACCCCGCCCCAGACGACGACCGGCCCCGCAGCCCGGCAGTCCCGCGCTGCGAGCAGCGCCATGATCGCGCCGCGAGAGAAGCCGACAATCGGAATGCCTCGCGCAGGCGAAGCGATGCCTTCCAGCTCAGGGAGAAGCGCCAACGCTCGGTAAACATCATGTCGATCATTGCCGCCGAATTCATCTCTTCCCGCTCCTCCGCTGCCATAACCGCGATAGTAGGGGGCAAATACAGCATAGCCAAGTCTGACGAACGGCAGCAGCCGCTCTGCACGCACCATGCCAAAACGTCCAATCCCGCCGCGGCAATACATTAGGGGAGAATGCGGTTCCGCACGACCTTTTGCACGAAGCAGCAAGCCCTTTACCGCCAAGCCGTCAGATGCGTATGTCCATTCCTCAGCCTCCACGTCCGGAGATGGATCGGGCAAAGGCCTGCATTCCATCCATCCTGCGCTCACGGTCTCAACTCCTGTCTGTTATCCGCGCCCCCGCTTTTTATTGTCTTGAGAACAACAAAGGAGCTGCTCCCGGTCTTTGCTGCCGGGAACAACCCCTGCATTAACAGGCTGATCGCTATACAATGGGTTCTGACTGTTCCATCGCATATTCAAAATCATCAATATCAAACAGTTGTACCGGAATCCCTGCTTCAATCAGCTTGTCTTGAAATTCAACCTGGTCAGTCAAGACGGGTATCTGATAATGGGATGCTGACAAAAGCAGCTCTGTTTCCACCGGATCGAAGATTTCACCGTACTGGGCATTGTCCATGGCATTCACCACAATGAACGTGACAAAGTCGTTGACCAGGACAGGCGGGCTCTCCTTCCAAGGCGCGGACAGCGCCCGCTCTATCTTCTTCCGGTTAAAGGGATCTTCGAAGAATGCAATCAATTCGGCTATCTTGGCTTTGACATACGCATCATCGGAAGGCTCCGGCATGATCGGTTCCTGACTGGAAACCATGTCATACAATTCCATGATTGTCGTATAAGGAACCACGTACTCCACCGGTCTCTGAGGCGCCATTAGCTGGCCATATATGGTCACCATGACCGCTTCCAAGACAAATCTCCGGCGCATGCTGCACTCCCTCCCTGTCTTTCAGGCCGGTGCGGACGACCGCACAAACGATAGTGCCACTAAAATATTTTCATTATCATATCACGATTTCGGTACTCGTACCAGAGGACCAAACGTTGAGTTCAAGAAGGCCGCAGCCGTTCTTCCACCTTGCGAACTTTGTCCTCCATGTGAAGCGGTTTGTCTCGCCTGTCGTCAATGCGAATATTCGTGCATACGCGGCTGGCTCCCTTCTGAAACGGGAGCTCGTGAATCTCATGTATGACCGCCAGCAAATCGCTTAGCTCTCCTTCAAGCAGCGTGCTCATCGGAGTGAGCAGCACCTTGATGGACCGTTCCAGCTTCTTCTCTTCCAGCAATTTATGTATGTCCGCCACATATTCGCTGACACTGGGCGAGCCAGTGCCGACAGGTATGATCGTAATGTCAGCAATCGCCAAAGCGCAACGCTCCTTCCACGCTTCTTATCCCTATAAATCCTTTACATGCCAAATCGATGATCAAACCGCAACCGCCCGGCATTGTCCATTTTTCTGCTATTATAAATCGATTTCTGCCAAATAGCTACATGTATAGTCAATAATCCGAGGCCACCCATGGTATACTAGACTTATGCAACGAGGATCAAGACCTTCGTCTCCAAAGAAAGGATAGTGCTTGTATGCTATGGCTCTGGATCGTGCTGGCAACTGCTGCTGCGTCAGCAGTAATTGGCTATTACTTTTCAAATTTGATCATTCATATCCGGACAATCCCTTATGAGCAGACATTGCAAAAAGAAGCAGAGGCCGGGAGGGTAGATCCGGATAATTTTGAGCGTATGCCCAAACAGAAAGTATGGATAGATTCTCCATTCGGTTATTCCTTGCATGCCTATTGGATTCCTTCCGCTTGCCAGGATTCCAAGAAAGTCATGATTTTTGTCCATGGGGTAACCCATTCCTTGATCGGTTCAGTCAAGTACTTGCCGATCTTCCAGAAGCGCGGCTACCATGCATTCATTTACGACCACCGCAGACATGGAAGAAGCGGCGGCACTACTACTACATTTGGATATATGGAAAAGCATGATCTGAAAGCATGCGTGGACTGGGTTCAAAACCAGCTTGGCGCGGACGCGTTCATTGGCATCCACGGGGAATCGATGGGCGCCGCAACAGCTTTGCAGCATGCCGCCATCGACGGGCGTGCGGCCTTCTATATTGCAGATTGTCCATATTCCGATTTGACCGATCAGCTCGCCCATCGATTGAAGGAGGATTATCGTCTGCCCAAGCTGCCCCTTCTCCATCTCGCTAATGCGTTCACGCGATTGAGAGCAAAGTTCTGGTTCAGCGATGTGTCTCCTATTCGTGATATAGCGCACATTCATACACCTGTACTATTCGTACATGGTGAAGAGGACCGCTATGTACCGACGCATATGTCGCTGGAGATGTACGAAATCAAGCCGGGGATGAAACAGCTTTATCTGGTTCCGGAGGCCGCGCATGCGCAAGCGATAACGGTCGATCCGGCCGCATATGAGGCAACGGTGGCGAAGTTTCTGGACGGGGTGGAGAGTATGCAAGAATGGGCAACTGACCATAGCCGCCTGAACGCTGCGAAGCAGGACGGCAGCAAGACCGGTGAGAAACATGACAAAAATCACTTCACAACCACGGTGCAACCGTTACAATAGAGAAAAGAGCAAAGGAGCTGGCAGCAATGAATCTTCATGTCACGCCGGAAGCGGCCCTGTTTTATAAGGAAGAGATGGATTTGCAGGAAGGAGATCACTTGTGTCTTTATGTCAAGCTCTATGGAAGCAGCTCGGCTCACCCCAACTTTTCAATCGGCGTGACCAAGGGCGATTGCGGCGAGAGCAGCCTGTCAACTACAGTGGAAGGCATTACCTTTTATCTGGATGCACAGGACCAATGGTATGTCGCCGGCTATGATCTGAGGGTAAGCCTGCAGGACGGGGAAATTTCATTTCAGTTGCTCGAAGCGTAAGGTCGCCGTCGGGTCTCGCGTCCACTCTGAACCAGCAGTGCGCGCGAGGCTCGTTTAGATGGCGTGCAGGCCGGCATATTTCCCAATTGCCTTCAGATATTCCGGCTTGACAGGAATAATTATCCGGCATGCGCCCAAATTGAATATACCGCTGCGATTATGCATGGTTGCGCGCGATACATGAAACGTATAATGCTCGCCCCCCTCGTAAACGGCTGTTACGGCTCGTCCATCCAGATCTTTTCTCATCTGCGCGAACGGGTTCAGTCCCTTTACTGGACGATAGGGCAAGATTTGTGTAATGTCCGCCAGACGGACATGATAGTTCACATGCGGCTTCTGCACGATTAGTTCCTCTGTGGAAATGGTGATGCCAAATTCCCGCTTTTTGTGCGACAGCTTGAGCTCCCCGGCAATAGACTTAATCTTCAAAAAATCATGGAGCATGCCCTTCCCTCCCCAATCGTTCACCTATGACTTCCCTTCATTATACCTCACTGCTTATGCCTGCCAACCCCCAATAGTGTCAACAAAAAATCTGAAGACTTGTCCTGATCAAGCCAACCAGATACAATATAAGGCAGAATCAACTAAGGATGAAAGGAGAAATCAAGTTGGGTTTAACGGATATCACAGGTGTGTCAGCGCCATTCTTCATCACATCCGCTTTGTTTATTATGCTCATTCTATCCGCATTTAGTTTTAGCATCGTCCGCCTGTTTCAAGGACGCCGCACACCGGGCATCGTCTCCATCGCTGTTGCGATAGTAAGCTCCGTCGGATTCGGTGTCATTCTGAACAACTGGTCCGCCTAACAAAAAAAACGCCTTTCGGCGTTTTTCTCGGTTTGCATGGGTCAATACCGCTCGGCTGCACATTGGCGTGGGATATTCCATGGACTTGTTGGCATATCCCATTCCTTGCGCCCTTTAGCCTCAAGGGGACGCTCGCTCGCCGCTACCATGCATACAGCACAAGCTGCTTCGTTCTCAGTTGAATGCGCGTTCCCGTACGCGGCGGCGTGCCTACCGCTTCAAATTCCACTTCATCCTCTCCGAGACGAAGCGAGCATTCGCCATCCGGCCCTTCCTCCGCTAACAGACCCGTCAGCACAACTTTGCCTTTTTCCATTCGTATGGTCGGGAAGGCGGAATCGTCCGCTGTTTCCTCCGGGTCCAGCTCCAGCGCATCCACTCCCCACGCCAATGATTCAAGCAAGCCTAATTCTGCCTCTACTTCCACTCCAGACTCAACCGCCTTGCCCGTCCATAATGCTGCGGCATGGCCATGGACAGAAGAAAATTCTACCCGTTGGCTGGCTGGATCGTAATAAGTGATTGTACATTTCATAGCTCTCACTCCGTCCAACATAATGTGGGTCGTCAAGCTGGCGGTTAGCCGCTCACTTGCTCGCCGGATCGCTTGGATTCCGAGTCTGCACGGCTCTTTCGATTCACCAAAATAATCCCGCAGCTTACGAGAATAATGGCCGCCAATGCCGACGCGTGCAGAACTTCATGCAGCAGCAGCGCAGACCAGCCACTTCCGAACAACGGTATCAAAAAGAGAAACATCGACACCCGTCCAACCTGGTTGTACTTCATCAGCGTATTCCACAGCATGAATGAGGCGGCCGACACAAAGGCGAGCAGCAGCAAATACCACATGGTCACCCACTGGAATGTAAACGGAAACAGCCCCGCTTGCATGCTCCCGATCGCTGTTAAGCCGATTCCGCCCATCACCATCTGATGGCTGTTGATGGCAAATATGGTTAATTGGCGCGCAGCTGTCCTGGACAGCAAATTGCCAACTGCGCAGAAGAATGCAGAAGCCAATAACAATGCTTCGCCCAGACCAAATGTAATGCCATTCTGCTGGTCGGCGAACAGTATGAACAAGCCGCAGAAACCAAGCATCAGACCGCATGCGCTGCGCCAATTCAAGCGGTCGTCGCGATACCAGACATGCGCGAGCATTAACTGGAAGAACGAAATCATGCCGCCGATAATGGCTCCCATAAAGCCAAAGCTTCGGCTCATGCCTATATAGAAAGCCATGTACTGCAAAAATGTCAGTACAAAGCCGATCAGGATAACCGTCCGGAGCGTCCCTGGCTTCAGCTTCAAACTTTGGCCCGAAACGATCATGACGAGATAGATCATCAAGCCGGCCAATATAAAGCGGTACCCGGCGAATACCATCTGTTCAAAAATCTCATCAGGCGCTATGGAGAGCGCCTCATAGCTGAGCTTAATGATAGGAAAAGCGATTCCCCACAGCAGCGTAGCGACAATCGCGGTGGCGATCATGCCTGCCGGATGCCGAAAAAAATCCTGTACCTTCATTTCCGCTTCTCTCCTTGCAGTCCGAGCATGTTTTTCTCTTTGCTTCCTACAGCTTACCACAAAAGGAGAGCGTTACGGAGTGAATCAGTCCATTCCTGAGAATCAATGGCTGCATTATGTCAGGCCGTCGGTGAAAAACTGCTCCCGCATACCTGGATACAACTCGCCTTGCTGCCATCCCAAGACGAACCGTTCTGTTTCAAAGCCGGGAGAGGGAGTATCCTTCCGCTTGCTAATATCGCCAAAGACCGCTTCAATGGATGGGAGCTGGGTACGATGCTTCAACAATGCATCCGCCTTCACTCGCCAATCCGATGCCTAGCAGATCGGCGCATTCCTGCATTTCCTTCTTCCGCATAGATGCCATTTCTTGGGGAGTGACACCCAGGCGCTTCACACTCTTGCTCGCTTCCCCTGCTGTTGCAACAAGCAAGACGATGCGCATGCCCCGCCTGGCCGCCTCGAGCATGGCTATAACCCCGAGGAAGGTTTCATCGTCTTAGATGCGCGGATACGAACGCCAATGTATGAGCCATAATCTGTTGCCTTCTTTCTAGATGTATTGGAATGCCAGAATCCATTATTGCGCGCTTGCATTTGTCGTCCACACATTTCGTGTGTCCGAGATCAAAATAAATCCGTCATGGTTTCAAATTCTTGCATTTCGTTTTGACTCTGCTTGTGAATACGAAGCCAGGCTACTTGCAGAACATCCAAACAATCCACCAGATTCGGATCGAACTGGGTCCCCCTGCCCTCCCGAATACGCTTGAACGCCTCGCTCACCGGGAGCGCCTCCCGGTAAGCCCGGCTGGATGTCATCGCATCGAATGCATCAGCCATGGCCAATATGCGCGCATCCAGCGGAATCTCCTCCCCTGCCAATCCGCTCGGATAACCTCTGCCGTCCCAGCGCTCGTGATGATACAGCACGCCATCCTTCAGGGAATCCAGGCTCGAGATCTTCTCCACCATGCGGCCGCCAATAACCGGGTGTGTTTTCACCAGCTCATACTCCTCATCTGTAAGCTTGTCCGGCTTGGACAATACCGATTCCGGAATATTGATCTTGCCGATATCATGCAGCAGCCCGGCCAGTCTCATGCTTTTTAACCGGCCCTTCTGCTGAAATTCCGGCAGCAGCTTGGCCAGTTCGACCGCATAGCGGCTTACCCGTTCACTGTGGCCGAATGTATATGCGTCCTTGGCCTCGATCGATACGATAAAGCTCTTCACCACTTGCTCAATCGTCGAATCGGTCGATTCCAATATGATATTCACTTGATTATGGTACAGGCGGATCAGCTGTTCCAGCAAAATATAGCTGATCGTTGCAATGATCAAATAAATCAATAGTCGATTGGAAATGTCGATCGAATCGAAAATCATGTGATCATAGAGCGGATAATAGGCGCTTACGAGCATCATCAGCAGGAGGCCGATGCCTGAATAGATCAGCATCGTCTGCAGCTTGCCGTACAATGCGGAAATAAGCGGAATCATCAGGAAGAAGGTCCAAGCCTCTTTGTAGCCTGATGCAAAATATAGACAGCATACGACAAACATAATGTAGGACAGCACCACATGCTTGAGCACCATCGGCGAAATGCCGTAGAACCGATTGACCGCAACTATGAAAAGCAGCACCAGCACACTCAACAGTAAAGTAGGCAAATCTGCCCGTGAATAAGGCAAGTTCATCAGCTGAAAGATGAAGTTCCACATGACACTGACGATGAGATATGCTAGCGACACTTTGATAATTTTCAGACTGAGATTTTTGCGGTGAAGATTGTAGAAGCGCTTCAGCAATTTTCCTCTATTATCTGACATCACGATTGATCATCCCGGGTCGAAAGTAGTCATTCCATAGAAAATATTATCATTCTTTAGAAAATTCCTCTATAGGTCTTAAGCATTTAATACTATACGCTTATAGGCACGTCCCGCATGGAAATATATAATGTAAGAGGAAGTACCTAGGAAATAATAGGAGGGATGGATAATGAATCAGGACTCACCGTATGTTTATGCTGTTGCGGAAGGTGACATACGCAGCCAAGCTGTCAACCTTCATCACCAACGGTACCAGGAGGTTGGATTTTTTAAGCCGGATGAATACGATCCATATGAGCAGCAGTCCGTGTATTTCGTCGCACAAATGAAAGAAAGAGGAGAAGTAGTAGGAGTGACACGCCTTATCCTGGATTCGCTGGACCGCTTGCCGACCATGAGGAGCTTCACCATCTTCGACCTGGAAAGAGCGCGCCTGTCTATGCCAGACATGTATCGGGTTGCGGAGATCAGCGCCTTTACCAAGCTGCAGCAGCATGATGTAGGGCTCGGACTGATAAAGGCCATTTTCAAGTATTCCCTCATACACGGTATTTCCAATTGGATATGCTGCATTGACGAGCGCGTATATACGTATATGAAACGAGTATTCAAATTTCCGTTTCAAATTATCGGCGAACCTCGGGTATATTTGGGCTCCAAGTCGATCCCGTGCTCCTTCCATATTGCCGAATGCCAAGCTGCGCTGCAGCGTCTAAGACCGGAGCTGTATGCTTACTTTATCGATTTTGAAAATCAATCACTGCGGGAGGTTCGTTGATGAACGCACAATTCGAACGAAATTTGGGGGTGCTCTCCCCTGAGGACATGAACAAGCTCAAGGAAAGCCGGATTGCCATTGCCGGGTGCGGCTGCATCGGCGGTTTCTCTGCCGAGCTCCTCACGCGCTTGGGAATCGGGGCGCTGCGGATCGCAGACCCGGACATATTCGATGTCACCAACATCAACAGGCAATGCGCAGCGACCCATGAAACGGTCGGCATGCCCAAAGTCGATGCCATGCGCAAGCACCTGCAGGCCATCCAGCCGGAGATAAACCTGGATATGTGGAACGAGAGCGTGATGGAATCCAATGCAGATGCTTTTGTCGCCGATGCAGATTATGTTGTTGATGCGATTGATTATTTTGCTTTCCCTCATGCTGTAGCCCTGCACCGTGCGGCGCGCAGGCACGGCAAGCCCGTCATAACGGCAGCTGCGCTTGGCTTCGGCACATCGGTCTTGGCCTTCCATCCCCAAGGCATGACACTGGAAGCGTATGTCGGCATAGATGAATCGACACCTTTGCATGAACTGGAAGGTGCCGTCATCCCTGCCTCGCGCTATGCGACACACCTGCCTTCCTACGTCACCGCCGAGCAGATCAAAGCCTGGCTGCAGAGCCGCCACATTCCGACAATCAGTGTCGGGCAAGCACTCGGTCCCGGTGTTCTCGTCTCTAAACTCGTGCTGCATTTGTTGGGCAGACAGGAGCCGCAATACGTTCCGGATTCGTTCCAGCTGCAGCTGGAAGCTTGAATGGCTGACTATAGCCAGCGGTACACTTTGGCATCGTTAGTCTCCTGAGCTTCGGAAGGCAGCCGGAAGCGCTCTTCAGGCACCATCTCTTGGTCTGGAAGCACTCCCCGGGTAATCGTCACCTTCGTACCCAGCGGCACCATGTCGAACAGTTCTTCGACATCCTCCTTGCCCATCCGCACACAGCCAAGCGACTCATCCTTGCCGATGCTCTCCGGCTCGTTCGTTCCATGAATGGCGTATAACGTGTCGGAGAGCGTCATTCCCCTGCTTCCGAAATCTCCGTCATCACGGCCGTTCGGATTGCGGACTTTCTCCGTAATCTCAAATTCGCCCAACGGTGTAAGCTCGCCGCCCAGACCGACCGTGTAGTTGCGCAATATGACTGATCCGCTTACTACTGCAAGCTTATGAACAGACGTGTCGACAATGATTTCGAGCGGAGCTTTCCACTCGAAAGCCGGATTCGCTTGATGTTGTTCCCCGGAAGAGCCAAAGGAAGCGGTCTGTATGGCCGCAGCAGCTGCGCCACTTCCCGTGTCGACCAATTGCAGCTTTGTGTGAAAGGGGAAATATGAAGAGGGTACATCTCTACCCGTAGGTTCTGAAGGAAAGACATCCTCCCCCAAAGTTATCCATTCAAGCTGTTCCATCATGAGAGCAGTCAATCCGGGAAGCGCATTGTTCGGATAATCTTCCGTCAATTGCTGCCCGTGCTGCAAGCCAAGCTCGCTGGCCTGCCCATGCCGCTCCGCCGCAGACATAGCAACAAGCAATTCTTCCTGCGCTCGCTGCCAAGTCTGGAGAGCAGCTGCGTGCGCGTTCGGTAGCGGCGCAGGCACGCATTCGCACAGGTGCGCATCATACCTGTGAACCCGGCTTGCTCCCGCACGGTCCGGCCTATCGATGGCCACCAGTACGTTCATACCGTTGATCCACTGGATCCATTGGCGATTTCCCCCTGCAGCGGCATTTGCTTGCACGACCAAGGTGTGCTCGGCGGAATTGCTGGCGTCAACAAGCACCCGGCCGATGGCAGCCGCAGCAGACACCCGATCATCCTCCAAAGCTGTGCCATCGGAAGCAAGCAAGTGAATCCCCCATTTGGAATCGCCGACAGGCTGCAGATATTGCTCATGCTCGGCTCCCTCCTCCATATCTTGAGCAGGGGCCAGCTCCTCTTCAGCATGGGGGGCATTATCCGCAGCAAGCTCCGGCAAGCTGTTCCCCGCCACCTCGGAATGCTCCTCTTCGGCTGAACTGGAAGCAAAGAACGTTAGCAGCACAATAAGCAGCAGCGCTCCGAGCCTTCGCCGCTTCCGCTTGTCTGACTGGCGCGGAGACTCATCTGGCTGGGCGAGCTCCAGCTTTTGCAACGGTTCTGGCATCGCCTCTACAGCGATCGCCTTCTTCTCATAGGCGCGGTAGACGTCCCCGGCCTGCATATAGCAATAATTCGCCTTGCCGGGCTTATGTTGGCGATCATAGGCTTTGCCGAGCAAATACCAAGCCATCTTGTTGTCTGGATGCTCGATCAGATACTGCTTCCAAAATTCGAGCTCATCCTCACCGGTTGGCTCCGGCAAACCGTTATGCGGCTTTGATCCATGATTGCCCGATTCCACGCGGCTTCCTCCTCCGCAACTATTTACCAATAATATCGGAGTGAAGAATGGAAATATGTAGAGAGACTGGGATGCAATTATTCACCGCCAGGCTGCGGTTCATCCAGCAAGCGGCCGTCCGCAACGGCTTGTCGGATCAGTTCAAGCGCATATTGGAACAAAGCAACGGAGCCGTCCGCAATTGAACGGTTTCGTTCCCTGACCATGCCGGCGTGCACCTGGTGGGTCTTCCATGCCTTTCCACCCGTCTGATAATTCAGCAGCATGGGATGAAGGCGATCCACCGCCGCCGCGAATCGCGCTTCCGGAGTTTGCCGATCCTCGAACTCCCGCCACAGTGCGAAAAAAGCCTCGCTCTGGTCTTCCGGGAGCATGCCGAACAGGCGCTTTGCAGCTGCGGTTTCCCGTTCTACCTTATCGGCATGGCCTGCCGTATCATAGGCGAATGTATCGCCTGCATCGATCTCAACGAGATCATGCACAATCAGCATCTTGAGAACCCGCAGCAGATCCAGCTCCGGCATATTGGCGTGTTCCGCCAGCGTGATGGCCATCAAGGTCAGCCCCCATGTATGCTCGGCATCATTCTCTCTGCGCGTTCCGTCGCTGATATAGGATTGCCGCAAAATCGTCTTTAGTTTGTCAGTTTCCATAATAAACGCCAATTGTTTGCCCAGACGCTCATGCGCCGGGTATGGGAACAGCAGGTCCATCATCATCTCTCCTTAAACCAGTTCATTGACCGGCTTTCTTTAGCATGCTTGTGTGGATCATCGTTCGTCAGTTACTCCCATCTGAAGGTCAGGCTGGCAATGACAAAGGCGGCCACCATCCATCCGCTCAGCAGCAAAGCCTCCGGCCATAGTGTCGCCAGCCCGGCTCCGATGTTCATGATTTCACGCATTGCTGTCGTTAGGTGCGAGATCGGAATCAGCTGGACAATTGGCTGAAGCCAAGCAGGCATATTGCTGATCGGAAAAAAGATGCCTCCGAGAAACAGCAGCGGGAATGAAATAAATCCGGCAATCGGACCGGCGCTTTCCGGATTTTTGGCCAGCCCGGCAATAATAAAGCCGATTGCCATGAAAGTCAGCGTTCCCAGGATGACAAACAAGATGAGCTCCAGCCAACGGCCGTTTACCTGTGTGCCGAATACGAGGTAGCCGACCAGCAGCACAATCAGCGCCTGAGAGCCGTTAAGCAGCAGCCGCGCCGTAATTTGCCCGGCGATAAACTGCCAAGCCTTTAAGGTCGTGCTCTGCATCCGGCGCAGGATGCCCCGCTCGCGCCATGCCGAGATTTGACCAGCCACTCCGTTCAAATTGGCATTCATGATCATCATCGCCACGATGCCAGGCACCAAAAAGTCGATATACCGCAAATCAAGCCCTTCAATACCGGCCGCCTCCACCAGAATAACCGCTTCGTAATCGACCGCTTGCTTGCTGGCAGCATCGGCCGCTTGCTGCACGGCTTGCACGCCAAGACTTTGCGCATTGCTGTTTGTATCATCGAAGCGCACTTGTATTTCGGCGCGGGCAGCGGTCCCTTTTGCCAGCTCTTCCCCATAGCCTGCCGGAATGATCGCGATAAGATCTCCCTGATCCTGACGAACCCGTTCTTCTGCTTCTGAAAGCAGGTCAGCGTCCTTCAAATCCAGCAGTCCATGTTCGTGCAGCTCGGCTGCGAGTGCAGCCGAAGCCGCGGTCTTGTCCAGATCTACGAGAAAGCCCTTCACTTGCACCGTCCCGCCCGTGCCTAGAAAGGATCCTAGGGCGAGCATCAACAAAATCGGAAACACCAAACTAAAAAAAATAACAGCGCGATTGCGTGAAAAGACGAGCAATTGCGCCCAGGTCAGTTGCAGGTATGCCTTCATGCTTCGCGCAGGCTCCTTCCCGTCATATGTATGAACACATCCTCCAGCGAGGAAGTCCTCGTCTGCAAATCCAAGAAAGTCAGCTGGCGCTCTCCTGCCTGGCGAATAAAGTCAATCAGCGCATCCTGCAGATTGTCTGTATACAAAACTATGGTGTCTTTGCGAAAATCCACCTGCTTCACGCCGTTAACATTGTTCAGCCAGCCAGACAAGCTCCGCTGCCGGTCATCGTCTATAGCATCAGTCAGGGCGAGACCGTTCTCACCGGCCAGCCGAAACTCGATGGCGCTTTGTGATTGCAGACTGCGGACTAGCGCCGCAGGCGTATCCAGGGCTATCACCTTGCCTTGGTCCATCAGACAAATGCGGTCGCACAACACATGGGCTTCATCCATATAATGCGTACTCAGCACAACGGTCTTACCCTGCTCCTTCAAACCGAGCACGATATCCCACAATGTCCGCCTTGCCTGCGGATCCAGGCCTGTCGTCGGCTCATCCAGAAAGATCACCTGCGGGTCATTCAATAAGGCAAGCGCAATGGCCAGCCGCTGCTTCTGCCCGCCCGAAAGGTTCTTGATCCGGCTGTTCGCCTTTTCTGTCAAGATCATCCGCTCCAATAACGGCTCAATCGGAAGCGTATGTTTGTAGAAGCTGGCATACATCCGCATGATTTCCTTGACCTTTAGCAATTCGAACAAGGAGGTAGACTGCAGCTGCACGCCAATGACGGCCTTTACCTCGTTCAGCTGGGTGCGTGTATCATAGCCGGCGACAATCGCTGTGCCGCTGTCCGGTTTGCGCAGCCCTTGGATCATTTCCATTGTCGTCGTTTTGCCGGCTCCATTCGGACCAAGGAGTCCGAAAATTTCACCTTTATTCACAGTGAAAGATACTCCATCCACCGCGGTGAAAGATCCATAGACTTTTGTCAACTGCTGAACTTCAATCACTGGCTTATCCAGCTTCCCGCCTAGTTGCGACATCCGAAACCACCTTCTCTCCCTATCTTTTGCTTGGAGGCGAAGTCAATATGCCCCGCATGATTGCCGGCACATTCGTAATGATCGCATCCACTCCCATCCTCGCCAATCGGCGGGCCGTCCTCGGTCCGTCTACGGTATAAGGACGCACAGCCAAGCCTAGCTGATGTGCGGAAGCCACCATCTCCGGTGTGACCAGCCGGTAATACGGATGCAGCGAACCGGCGCCTAGCGAGCAAGCATATGCCGATGGTTCGGCCATGCGACGATTGAAGAGCACCGCAGTCTCGATGTCCGGGGCCAACGCCTTCAGCTTGACAAGCCGCTCATGCTCGAAGGAGGAAAAGATCGCTTGCGCCTCCAAACCATATCGCCGCACCTGCTTGACCGCCTCTTCCTCCATACAGGGGTAAGGCGTTTTTCCGCTTTTCAATTCGATGTTGATCTTTAGCCCCGCATCCCTCGCCAGCTCGAGCACCTCCTCCAGCATGGGAACAGGCTCTCCCTTATAGGCCGGAAATCGCTTGCTGGCGTCTGCTCTTGCAAGCTCTGCGGCCGTCCTCTGGACAACGAGCCCTCTTAACCGGGTTGTTCGCTGCAGTGTATCGTCGTGGATGACGACCAGATGCCCGTCCCGGCTCATATGGATATCCAGCTCCAGCCCGTCAGCTCCCTGCTCTACTGCCATTCGAAAAGCCGCCATCGTATTTTCCGGCGCGTCAGCCGATGCGCCGCGATGGGCGAAGACGAGCGGTGTTCCACGCAGCATAGCCCCTGCCCTCCTCATTCCGAGCATCGAAAAATCGCATCATTCCATGCCTAAAACGCTTCTTCTTTCTTCCCCGGTCAGCCTTCTTCCGCGGACATCCAGAACGATTTTGCCGTCTGCCATGCCCAATATGCGGTCAGCAAATTTCTCTGCGAGATCAACCTGGTGCATGATGCAAAACACCGTCACTTTTTGTTTTTCATTCATATGCTTCAAATCGCTCATGACACTTTCTGCCGAACGCGGATCAAGACCCGATACAGGCTCGTCTGTGAATACGATTTGCGCGCCCTGAACCAAAGCTTTGGCAATCGCGACACGCTGTTTCTCCCCGCCGCTTAATTTGCCCGTTTTGCGCTTGGCTTGATCCAACAAGCCTACCTTCTCCAAATAATCCATGGCGAATACATGCTCATCGACACCCGGCTTGCCGATCAAACGGCGCCAGAACGGGATATATTTCGTCCGGCTCGCCAAAATATTTTGCAGCGCTGTCTTGTTTGGATTCAATACGGCCTTCTCTTCAATGTAGGCCCAATCCCTACGCTGCCACCAGCGGGCCAGCGGATTCAGCTTGACCAGGTCATTCCCCTTGTACAGGTACTGCCCCCGGTCCCAGCGCTCCCGCAGCGCCAGACACCGAAAGAGCGTTGTTTTGCCGCTGCCGCTTGCCCCGATCAGGCAAATAAACTCACCTTCTGCGACTGCGAAATCAATTCCCTTCAAAACCGGTTTGTCTTCATAGCTCTTGTGCAGCTGCTTGATTACCAGCATGTCTTCAACTCCTGTCGCTCAACTAGTTCCTCTTGGTATTGTACACCAGTTCGAGGGTTCGGCAAAAGAGCATCTTCTCTCGGGCCAACTTGCTTCCAGTCGTCCAATCGCTGCTTCGTTCCCTCTAGCTTGCCAATATCTCTGCAAAACCGGTTGTGCTAGAATAGAAGAAACCACTGGAAAGGATGACAGACAAATGCGGATCGCTTCCTTGTGTCCCAGCAATACGGAGCTGTTGGCTTATCTCGGATTGCAGCCATATATCGTAGCTCTGGACGACTACTCCGATTGGCCTGCCGTGAACCCGGATGCCGTCAGACTAGGTTCTGACCTCTCGATCGATTTGGACCGGCTGGAGGCGGCCAAGCCGGACTATATTCTGGCTTCGCTCTCTGTGCCGGGCATGGAACGCAATGTGGCGGGATTGCAGGAAAGAGGGCTGGCGCATAAGGTGTTCAATCCGAAATCGCTGCAGGACATCCGCGACAATTTGCTGGAAGCAGGCAGAGATTTGGGGGTATTGGATCAGGCGATTCGTGCAGAGGAAGCCTTCGGACGGATCCTCGATCGCTATACACATCTGGCAAGCAAGGTAACCGCGCGACCGAAAGTTTATTGGGAGTGGTGGCCGAAGCCTGTATTCTCGCCCGGGGGCGGCAATTGGTTGACGGAAATCAGCGAGCTCGCAGGAGCAGAAAATCTGTTCGCCGATTATGCGGAGGCAAGTGTCAAAACGAACTGGGAGGAAGTAGTCAGAAGGAATCCGGAGGTTATTCATGTGGTGTGGGTTGGCGTCCGGCGGGAACAAGTGAAGCTTGAGCTCGTCCGAGCCCGGGAGAACGCCGAATCGGTACAGGCGATTCGCAGCGGCCGCATTCACGTTTTGGACGAGCCGCTATTTTGCCGGCCTTCACCGCGGTTGCTCACAGGGCTGGCCAAAGCCGCTTCGCTGCTGCACCCGGACATTTATCCCGATTTCGACGGCCAAGATCCGCTGCTAGTCGAGCTGGGGCTCGCCGAGAACCGGCTTCATTACCTTGGCTAATCCATGCCAAATATAGACCGCCTCCCCGCAGCTGGCTGCGGCATCCTGCTGCAGCCAGCCTGCCGCATCCCGAAGCGCACGTTCGAGCGGAAGCACAGGGACGATCCCCCGTCCTATTTCGAGCATCAGCAGCACGACGCGGTGCCCGGAAGACATGTCAGCAGCAGCTTCCCCTAACTCCGATGCTTCAAGCTGCTTCAACCTTTGAAGCAGTTCGCCATATTCCTTGCGCACAACAGCGGGCGATTTGCCCTGCTGCAACTCGTCTGCGATCCACTGCTCCCACCCTTCAAGAACAAGAACAGCTGCGGCATCAGAAGCGCTGTGCCAAGCCTGCTGCCACTCAGCCAGACGCATGCCCTCGTAAGCGCTGTGCCAGTGCAAATTCGACTCGCGGCTTCGCAAGTACCGCCGTTTGCCTGCATAAGCGCCTCCGGAAATAAGCAGCATTTCGTGTTCCTCCCCTCTTCCTTTCTTCCCTATCCTGTTACCCAGATCGCGGCAGCCGACAAGGCTGCTAATTCCGTTCCCTCAATTAATGCGCCGGTCAAGTCGCCGTTCATGCCGCCGAAGCGCTTCTTGCACCACCAGGCATAGCAAGCCAGCACCAGTCCGGCTGCTGCGAGCGGTACGAGCGCAACAGGCTGCCATATGATAAGCGGCAGGAACCATAGTGAGGAGAGCAGCATTACGCGGCTTGTGGCCTGACGGCTCCACAGCCAGCCGAGCCCTTCCTGCTTAAACGGGGGGACCTTGTGCATCAGAACAACTGCGGCGAACCGTGCGGCTGCAGGAATGGCCAACCACAGCGCGATAGTCTCGCTGATCGGCCGGGACTGGCCGATTTGCAGCAGTACATCTATCAGCACCAGCTTCCATCCAAGCAGCATGAAGAGCGCGAGCACCGCAAAGCTTCCGGCATGCGGATCCTTCAAGATCGATCTACGCCGTTCCAGCGTACCTTGCGAGGCGGATGCATCCGCCACATCCATCCATCCGTCCAGATGCAGTCCGCCCGTCAAGCCAATCCAAAGACTGAGCATGGCCATATCCATCACAAGACGCGGCAAATAAGCTGTGCCTGCCGCCTGTAAAGCGGCCAGCAGAGCACCGATCAGCAGCCCGACTGGCACGAATGCGAGCAGAGCGGCCTGGAGCACGCGCGGCGACCATTCGCCGCGATAAGGAATCGGCAAGCGTGTCATAAATTGCAGGGCAACCGACAATCCGGCCAGCGCTGACTTCATCTGTGCTCTCCTTTCCATACAAGCGGAATGCCGACAATTGTCTGCACAGCTATGTCCGCCTCTTCCACCGTGAGCCGGTGCAGCCTTTCCAGCAACCGCATATACACTTGTGTCCACTCGTCTCTCATCGGCATTCCTTCATTGAGATCATTGGATACGATGACCGCCGCCAGCCTGCGGTCGCGACAGTCTCGCAAGCAATCCGTCCAGTATGCGCAGATGGAGTCCGGTTCCCTATTCTCCTCGAACAGCATTCGACTCGCCCAGATGGTCACACAATCCAAGAGCACCGGACTCTCTGGCACGATCCGCCGCAGAACACGGCCAAGATCTGAAGCCGCAGAGAGCTCATAAGTAATCCAAGCATCCCCTCTTCGGTCCTGATGGATTTGAATGCGCTGCTTCATTTCACTGTCTGTTCGCTGCGCAGTTGCAATGTAGGCGGCTGATGCTTTTTGCGAATCCCGTTTTCCCCATCGCAGCACGAGCTGCTCGGCTGCCTCGCTCTTGCCCGAGCGCACCCCTCCCGACACGAATGCAATCAACGGATTCCCTCCGCGGCATGACGGAGCAAGCGCCATTCGGCCAGCCTCTCCAGCAAGCGCTCATTCTCCTCGCGGGAGCGAACCGCGAAACGCAGCGCAGCCCCTTCAAGCCCGGGGAATGTATGCGTATGGCGTGGCAGTATGCCGCCTTCCAGCAAGAACGCATACAAGGTTGCCGCATCCGATGAAGGATTCGGATCGCGCAGCAAGTAGAAATTCGTCTTGCTGGCAGACATCGCAAAGTTTAATTGCCTCATCCGGCTCCGCAGCCACTCCAATTCTGTCTGAAGCCATTTCCTCGTCCGGGAAGCAAATTTCGCATCCTCCAGCAGGACGGGCGTCAGCAGCGCAGCCGGACCATTCACGCTCCACGGCATCCGATGAGCAGCCATCTGTTGGATAAGGTGAGGCTCGGCAAGAGAATACCCGATACGAAGACCCGGCAGCGCATACATTTTCGTCAGTGAACGGGTCAATACGAGATTCGGGAAATCGTCCAACAATGACACGATGGAAGCGTCCGGCTCTGCTACGAAATCGATGAACGCCTCATCTACAATCAACAGGGTCTCTGTTCGTTGAGCGTGCTCCAGCAGCCGGACGATACAGTCGCGAGGGAGCAGCTCCCCGCTCGGATTGTTCGGTCTGCACAAGAACAAGCCATCAACAGCGGAAAAGCGCCGCATGACCTCTTCCACAGGGAACGGCTGATCCGGTTCCGCTATCAACAATTGTGTGCGCACGCGATAATGTGCGCAGGCATGCTCGTATTCGGCGAAAGTCGGGTGCACGATAAGAGCAGTACCTCCCGCAAGCAAGCGAGCGGCAAGAAAAATCGCCTCCGCCCCTCCGTTCGTCAGCAGCACTCGGTCCGGACTCGTCCCGCTATGGGCGGCAACAGCTGCAACCGCTTCATTGTAGTCCGGGTCCGGATACACGGTCATCTGCTCCAGCAAGGCAGGCCACAAGCGCCTGACCGAGTCGGGCGGACCGAGCGGATTGATATTGGCGCTGAAATCGAGCAATTTCTGTTCTGCGGGCATGCGAAATAGCTGGCGTATGCGATCAGGTTGCCCGCCATGCAGCGGCCATTCCATGTGCATCCCGTCCTTTCCTGCTGACATATTGATAAACTCCATAAGAAAATCCGGTCAAGTCGTGGTGATCCAAGCCGCCCATGCCGCCAAGACTGCCGCAAAGCCGATAAATACAATCCAGGCTCCGTGCATGAGCCAAACCGTCCAGCGGATATGTTCCGATCTGAGCGGATGCAGATGGTCGCCCATTCTTGCACGGTTCGATATGACCCCATGGTATGTATTTCGACCGCCTAACTGCACGCCCAGCAGCGCGGCCGCCATCGCCTCGGGCCAACCGCTGTTCGGGCTTGGATGCTTAGGGGCATCTCGCCGTACGATCTTCCATGCCTCAGCCCACCTCAGCTCAAGCCTGCCTGGAGCAAGCAATGCCGTCATGCCCCCGCCAATCCACATGCAAAGCGCCGTGATCCTTGCAGGGAGCCAGTTGGCCGCATCATCCAGTTTGGCAGAAGCCCGTCCATAATGCAAAAAGCGATCATGCTTATAACCTACCATAGAATCCAATGTATTGACAGCGCGATAAGCCATTGCCGCTGGCGCGCCGCCAATGACAGCCCAGAACAGGGGGGCGACGATGCCATCCGATGTATTTTCGGCGACAGTTTCAATCGTGCCGCGCACAATATCGGACTCCGCAAGCTGCTCTGTATCCCTGCCGACGATCATCGCCAATGACCGTCTTGCTTCCGGCAGCCTTCCTTCCCTTAAAGGCTTGTTCACCTCCCAGGCAGCGTCTGCCAAGCCGCGCATGGCAATCGTCGTATAGACGAGCAGGATTTCTGCTGTGAACCCCAGCCAGCCCGACAGCCGGTAACAAGCTGTAACAAGCAGCCATGCCAGAAGAAAGACCAGACCGGGCACAAAGACAGCCATGACGAGTCCCATCCCGACTTTGCGCGACTGCGATCCCCGATTCCATCGCGATTCCAAGAAACCGATCAGCTTCCCCATATAGACGACGGGATGCGGCATGCGACGGGGGTCTCCTAACAGCAAGTCGAGCACGGCCGCTCCCCCCAGCAGCGATAGAACAGTAAGAATGGCGCCGGCTAACGGCCCTGCTTCGTCAAAGACAGAGGCACCTATATAATAACCGTACAAGCTGTCTGCTCCTTTCTCTATTGTCTGCTTATGGCGTATAGTAGCTGCCATAGCAGCTTGTAACGATCACGAGCCCGGCTGCGAGCAGGGTGATCGTATAAAAGCTCACCGCCTGGTCTTCTCTAACGCCATGCGCGTAGCTCTGTAAACGGCGCGGCCAAGCAATTTGCCAATGACCGTTCCCGATCCTGCATAGGGAGTAGGCTCGCCCAGCTGTGTAGCCGCTATCAGCAGACTATCTGTGGAGGTCCCTGTTGCCATCGACTGTGAGCGGGGATCGCGCACATTCATATCGTGCAGGGCTTTCACTTTCGCCTCGGTTACAGTCAAGGCCGCATTGACCAGCGCGCCGTCTGTCAGATGTGCATCTGCGAATACCATCGTATTGATGGTGCCGGGAATGATGAACGGTTCAGGCGCGAGATCACTCGAAATGTCGACCGCATTTCCGGCTCCTGCCGTTACTACGGCCATTACCTGGTAAGGACCCGCTTCGTCTTCGACGACGGCCATATGCTTCAAGTGCACAGCCGTCATCATGCCCACGGCCTGCTCGAAGGGAATGTCCAGCTCCTCCATCCAATGGCGAATATCTGCAAGCGGATCCTTGCAGCTGTAATGCTTGTCCACATGAAAATTGCAAAAGTGCCGAATCCACTGCAGTCCTTCGCCGTTCACCCCGTTGGAAATCGTGCGCAGCGGATGATCGAACGCGATATGAATCAGCCGTTCATTCTGTTCCAGCCGGAACGATTCTCGGAATGGAGCGCGCTTCGGTTCCCTGTCATCCGGCTTCGGCGTCATGAACCATTGAGGCTTGGGGATCAGCGGATGGTATTGGGCAATAGCGCGAACGCCGTACACGCGTCCGATGGAAGCGCCATCCCGCAGCACGCTGACATCCCCCTGCTCGACAATTTTTCCTTCCCGCAGCAGCGCTACCTGATCCGCGTAAAGCGCCGCGACGTTCAAATCATGCAGAATAGCCACAACAGTCAAGCTGTCCCTGCGCTGCTTCTCTCTTAGCAAATCAAGCATTTCGTAAGTGTGACGCACGTCCAGATGATTCGTCGGCTCGTCCAGCAGAAGCAGGGTCGGCTCCTGGGCCAACGCCTTGGCTAGCAGCACGCGCTGCTTCTCTCCGCCGCTCAGCTCACGGAAAGAGCGAAAACGGTAATGCAGCACATTCGTTGTGCGCATCGCTTCTTCCACCGCTTCTATATCTTGGCGGCTTGCTGTTTTCAACAGCCCTTTTTGATGCGGATACCGGCCCAGCATGACGATCTCTTCTACTGTAAAATCGAAGGCAACCTGCTCTTCCTGCGCCAGAACAGCGATCAGTCTTGCCCGTTCTACCGAGGAATAGCTCTGAAGCGGAGCGCCGTTCAGCTCAATGTCACCGGCAGACGCCTTCAAAACGCCCGTCATCAGCTTGAACAGCGTGGATTTCCCGCTGCCGTTCGGCCCGAGGAGCGCGAAGAACGTGCCTTTCTCCACTTGCAGCGATATATCCTGTACAATCGGTCGGTCCTTGTCGTAGCCGCCGCTCAGACGCTGAAGCCGAATCATCCTCGCCCCCTCCTTCCTGCCTGCTGTCTAATTAACAAAAATGCAAAGACCGGAGCGCCAATCAAAGCCGTGATTACGCCGATAGGCAGTTCTCTCGGCGCTATTATGGTTCGTGCCAGCAAGTCGGCCAGAACCAGATAGGCCCCCCCAATGAGCATGGACAAGGGCAGCACGTGGCGATGATCGGGGCCTGTTACAAGACGTACAAGGTGGGGGATTACCAGCCCGACAAAGCCGATTGCCCCGGATACCGCGACAGAAGCGCCTGTCAGCAACGACGCGCCCAACAGAATCATCACTTTTTTTCTTCTGACACTGACACCCAAGTGCTCCGCGGACGCTTCGCCGAGGGCCAGGGCGTTTAATTCCCGCACATGCATAAGCAGCAAGAGCGCACCGATTATGGAAAAGGGAAGCAGGAGTTGCGCATAGCTCCACCCTCGCATGCCTACATTGCCCATAAGCCAATATAAAATTTGGCTCATGTCCTCACGCTGGCTCAGCGCGATAATCAAGGACACAATCGCACTCATGAAGGAAGTCATGATGACGCCTGATAAAATTATGGTTTCTACTGCAAAATTGCGACTGGACAAATGAGTCATGCCGAAAACAAGCACCAAGGCAACGAAACCGCCCAAGATCGCCATAACGGGAAGTGAGAACGAGCCCAATCCCCATAAAGTAAATTGAAAGAACAAGACCAATACCGCACCCAATGAAGCGCCCGATGAAACGCCGATAATATAGGGATCCGCCAATGGGTTGCGCAGCAGTCCCTGAAAGGCAGCGCCGGCCAGGGACAAGGAAGCGCCGATCAGCAAACCTAGCACAACGCGCGGTGCGCGAATATTCCAGATTATTAATTCTTGGCTAACCGGGATCTCGCTCATCCACGTCCAGCGAAGCACATGCTTGGCCAATATGGCCATAACCGTTTCGGCCGGAACCGTCACGCTGCTTGCCAACAGACCAAGAAGGGACGCGCCAATAGCGGTCCCTCCTGCGAATGCATACCAAAGCCATACTTTTCTCTTCATCATTGCCGAATTCCTCACGGTATGAAGATGTCCGGGTAGACGAATCTCGCCAGCTCTTCAACACCGTCTATTAGCCGCGGACCGGGTCGTGTCACAGTATCGCTGTCAACATCGTACACCTGCTGGTTGGCGACGGCCGGCACCTCAGCCCACCCCTCTCTGGCATATACCCCTTCGGACGGATTCTCTACATAGTATCCATACGTAGTTATGATGACATCCGGCATGAGGGAGACGATCTCCTCTTCCGTCATTTTCACCCAGCCAGTCTGATCGCCTGCCACATTCGCCGCATTAATGGCCTCGATCATCTCATGCATAAACGTCTCTTTGCCAGTAGTAAAAATGTCCGGCGCCGGCGATACCTCAATCCAAACGCGCTTCGGTGTTTCCACGGCTTCCGCCTTCGACTTGACCTCTGCCAATCGCTCCTGCATGTCCGCGATAATCGCTTCTGCCTTGTCCAACGTGCCAGTTGCCTTGCCGAACATGCGCATAGTCTCATAGGCATCCTCGAAGGATTTCGCTTCACCGGCTACAACAACATCAATGCCTGCTTGCCGGAACGTATTCAATACGTCGGCATGTGTCTTGAAATGATATTGCGATACCAGCGCCATGTCTGGCTGCAGCTCGATGATTCGCTCCACATTCATGGCCTGGCCGCCTAGTTTTTCCTTCTCTTGGGCCGCTGCCGGATAATTACAGAAATTGGATACTCCGATAATCTTGTCCCCAAGGCCGAGCGCGAACGCGATCTCGGTATTGCTTGAAAGCAGGGACACAATCGTTTGCGGTTCTTCCTCGATCGTAATTTCTTCACCGCTGCCGTCTACAAGCACCGCAGGAAACGCGGCTTCGTTCTCCTCGCTTCCAGAGGCGCTCTCTATACCAGCCGGAGGTTCAATCACAGTGGCTTCGTTCGAACCATTGCCCTCATTGCTTTCGTTTGCGCCGCAGCCAGCCATCAGTCCGACGGCCAGCATGAGTAGAAGCACACTAACTCCCCATTTTGTCCAATGCCTCTTCATGTCCATCCACCCTTTGCCGAAATTTCCACACAAAAAACGCCTATCCAGGCTGGAAAGGCGTCGCTCGACAATTACGATAACTGCAGACAAGCTCAGAGCAGGAACGGCCGATTTCATCCGTTTGATCGAACCTTGTAGGCTCGAAGCTTGTCCACATCATTTCGAAATTGAGAAGCGCCTCTCCTCGAAGGCCGCTTATCTAAGACAAGCAGGCAGGTCTACTGACTTCGCGCTTCTTCGCTGGACATCTCCCTTCCCATACATACGTACAGTGGATTGCCGGATGCTGCTCCACGCTTACAGTGGCGGGACCGTGCCGGATTTGCACCGGCTTCCCTTTTCACTCTGAACCTTTACATTCAGAGAACCATGCTTGTCAAATATTCGTTTTTTGTGCATGCCTTATTATAGGCAATCCCTTCCTAGATGTAAATAGCAGAATCAGGAGGGAGAACTCGCACCGGAAATACCGGCGCTCTCGAAGGTCGCCATCTCCGCCAGCATGCGCACAGCCGATTCCAACAGCGGATAAGCAACCGCCGCGCCGCTTCCTTCTCCCAGCCTTAGCTGCAAATCAAGCAGCGGCTCCAGCCCAAGCCATTCCAGCACCGCTTCATGCCCTGGTTCCTGCGACCGGTGACCGGCTATGAGATAGCCGCGTACACCGCTTGCCAGCTTGACAGCCAGTACCGCAGCAACCCCGCATATAAACCCGTCCAGCAGAACAGGTTTGCGGCGGGCCGCTGCCGCCAGGATCGCGCCAGTCATCGCGGCGATCTCCAGCCCGCCAATCTTGCTGATGATATCAAGCGCATCGGCGGGGTCGGGTTTTCGGGCCTCGAGCGCTCGCTGGATCAGCGCAGCCTTGCGCTTTCTCGCATCAGGATTTAGCCCCGTTCCTGCTCCGGTCAGCTCCTCCGTCGAACGACCAGTGATGACCGCCGCTATGGCAGTGCTGCTCGTCGTATTGCCGATCCCCATCTCCCCGGGTATGATGCATTCGGCTCCCTCTTCGATTAGCCGGGCTGCACTTTCTATTCCTGCCGCAATGGCCTCCACCGCCTCTTGGCGGCTCATGGCATCCTCACGCGCGAAATTGCCTGTCCCTTCGCGAACCTTGCGCTGCCTTACCCCCTCAACCTCCGACAGGTCCGCCGCTGTGCCGACATCCGTAATGTCCAGCTTGGCGCCGATTTGCCGGGCAAACACATTGATCGCTGCCCCGCCCGCCGCGAAATTGCGAACCATCTGGCCCGTCACTTCTTGAGGAAATGCAGATACGCCTTCTGCCACAATCCCGTGGTCTCCCGCAAACACGGCAATGCCGGGCGGGAAAATTCGCGGCAAGGGCTGACCGGTTATTTCAGCCAGTTGAATAACGAGCGTTTCCAATCGTCCCAAACTGCCGGGGGGCTTCGTCAATCGCTCCAGCCTTTGCTTGGCCAACTCGCCGCTGGCCTGATCGAGATCGCCGATCTTCGCACAAATCTGCTCCAATGACATACTTGCATGCTCCATATACGTTCAACTCTCCTTACACCCAATTTATCCATTTGAGGCCGCATCCGTTAAAATTCGTTCTATTCTTTCCATGTCCAATTGCTGCTCCAGCACATCGGCAAGCCGATCATAGGCTTCTTCCCGGAGAAGCTCCGAATTCGGCCGATCCTTTAGCGGCGCCAATCCTTTCCTTGCCCGGATGCCGTTAAGCCAAGCCGCGCGAAACGCATCATTATGAAACACGCCATGGACATAAGTGCCCATAAGTTTACGGTGCTCGTCCAGCATGCCGTCCCGAACCTCTTCCGATGAACCCATTCTAGTCAAGACAGAGAAGGGCTGCCCTTGCTCATAGTGCGTCCAGCCGTGATGAATCTCATACCCATGGATGACATATTTCTCTCGGGCGAACTGTGCGGCACCCTCCACGCGTACGGTAACTTTCTCCCGCCGCCATACTGTATCCATGGGGAACCAGCCGAAGCCTATCCGGCTCCCCTCCGGCGATTCGACCCGCTCCTCATCCTGCACAGACCGGCCCATCATTTGGAACCCTCCGCAAATACCGACAATCCACGGTTCCTGTATTGCCCTGCTGCGTTCCACCGCGGCAAACAGGCCGGACTCCTGCAAAAACCGCAAGTCGCCAAGCGTATTCTTGCTACCCGGCAACACAATGGCATCCGGATCGCCAAGCTGGGACGCCGTCTCAACGAGCCGAACATGGCAATCCGGCTCTTCCATCAGCGGGTCCAAGTCCGTAAAGTTTGAAATAGAAGGCAAGCGAATGACCGCTATTTGTATGGGTTTATCGAAATTCGGCGATCGGCTGTATTGCGCAAGCGCCATGGAATCCTCTGACTCAATATGAAGTCCTTCGACATATGGAACCACGCCAAGCACCGGCTTGCCGGTATAGTGCTCCAGCCATTCCAAACCCGGCTCCAGCAGCCGAAGGTCCCCCCGAAATTTATTGATGATAAAGCCGGCTATCCGCTCCCTGTCCTCCGGCTCCAGCAGCTGAAGCGTACCGACCAAACTCGCAAACACACCGCCGCGGTCAATATCTCCGACGAGCAGAACAGGAGCCCGAGCCATTCTTGCGATTCGCATGTTGACAAGTTCACGGTCATTCAAGTTGATCTCGGCCGGCGAGCCTGCTCCCTCTATCACGATGCGCTCGAACTGTGAGGCCAGTCTCTCATAAGCTTCTGTCACGATGCGCAGCCCTTCCTCGAAAAACTGTTCGCGGTATTCGCCTGCACGCATGTTGGCCAGCGGTCGGCCATGGACGACGATCTGCGATTGCATGCTGCCGCTTGGCTTAATTAGAATCGGGTTCATATCCGTGGTCGCCTCGATCCCTGCCGCTTCAGCCTGCACGCCCTGCGCACGGCCAATTTCCTTCCCGTCTGCCGTAATATATGAATTCAATGCCATGTTCTGGGACTTGAATGGCGCCGTACGCACCCCTCTTCTCGCAAAGACTCGGCACAATCCAGCTACCAGCACACTCTTCCCTGCATCAGAATGCGTGCCCTGAATCATGATCGGCAGCGCCATGCGCTTTCCGCTGTTCCCCTTCATGAACGTTTCATCCCCTCTAAAATTCCAACCCCCGAATAGCCTGAACGCCTTCCTCATAATAATGCTTCTCTGGTTCAATGACCGAAACCAAGTCAGAAGCTGCCTTCACGTCCTCATGCGCTTGGCGCCCTGTCAGAACGAGATGCACGTGCGACGGACGATTTCTTATCGTCTGCAGCACCTCTTCCAGAGAAAGCACATCATCTATCGGGAACCGGTCAATGGCAAGCGCGTTGTGGATCTCGTCCCAGATCACCACATCATACTCCCCGCTCATCGCGGTCTGTTTCGCTTCCGCCCAAGCACTTTGCAGAGCTTGTCGATGCTCCTCCGGTGTTTTCAGCCAGGTAAATCCAACCCCCATCGGCAGCACTTCGATCCCCAGCTTGGCCAGTGCCAGCTTCTCTCCGTAAGTGCGTTCCGGCGATTTGATAAATTGAATCATGCGCACCTTCATGCCGCGGCCGGCAGCTCGTACTGCGATTCCGACTGCAGCAGTTGTCTTTCCCTTCCCGTTACCGGTATACGTCAATGTCATACCTTTGCGCTTCGCTTCATTCTCCAGCATGGCTTCTCCTTCTCCCTCCGTTTCAAATGAACCTTGCATGGCATACCCGTACACCTGTGCAAGCCTTCGTTGCCCGCTTCCCTTATTCCCTACTCTCGACATCTGCCTGAATGCGTTCTCCGTGCGTGTATGCATTCATCTGTCCGCTGCGCGCGAACCCGACTGCAGTCATGCCCAAATCTTTCGCCAGCCGCAGGGCCAGATCCGTTGGCGCAGATCTCGAAATAATGGCGCCGACGCCAATTTTGGCTGCCTTCAAAATCACTTCGGAAGACAATCTTCCGCTGAACGCGATTATCTTGTCTCCCGCTGGAATTTGTTCCATCAGACAAGTTCCGAATACTTTATCCAGCGCATTATGACGGCCGATGTCGCTGTGCACAAACAACCCCTTTTCCACTGTGCACAGACCGGCATTATGCAAACCGCCTGTCATCGCAAATCCGCTCGAATTCGCTTCCAGCCATTCCATCAGGCGGTAGCAGGCCGCGGCGGATAGATTCAGCTGACGGGTGAACGTCTTGGCTGTCCTGACATCGTGCTGGAAGTAAAATTCCCGGCTTTTGCCGCAGCAAGAACCGACGAAGCGCTTGCTTGTAGCTCTTTTGTCCGGCGAAAGCGGAGCGTGCAGCGAGATGTGCGCCGTTCCCCGCCCGGGATCGATGCGAACCTGTTTGACTTCTCCGGCAGTGCGGATAACCCCTTCCGAAGCCAGAAACCCGTATACCAAGGGCTCCAAAGCCAGCGGGCTGCAGAGCACTGTAGCAAATTCTTCCTCGTTCACATACAGAGTCAGCGCCTTCTCTTCGGCGATAATTTCCACCGCGGAAGCATGTGCCTGTCCAGACCATTTGACCGTTTGCCAGCTTGCCAATCCATTGGATGATCCGGGGTCCTTGTGTCTGTCCTCCGGCAAGTCTTCCCGCTTATGCATAGCCATCTGTCTCCTCACGGACACGCAGCATGACAAAGGTATTGTACTCCGGAATGGCAGCATATCGTTCGAATACGCCTTTGGGCATCAGACAGTTGCCTTCCGGCCAGTGCACCTGCAAATTGCCCGGCTTGACATCGGCCAGCTTGACGTAGCCTTTGAATTCTCCATGCGCGTTCGAGAGTGTAATCGGCGCGCACTCCTTCAGGCCCAGCTGAAGCGCGTCACGCTTATGCATCAGCACATCGTGGCGACCCGCCTGATTGAATGGATCCTTCTCCCCATAAATCATCGAGTTAAACTGCTTGCCGCGGCGTGTCGTCACATAGAATTCCCCTTCAGGCTTGCGCAGCTCAGGCTGCGTGATCGGAATCAGCTGCCCCTTGCCGGAAGCGGTCGGGCAGATGCCGCCCTCGCACAGCCAGGCTCCTCCCCATTGGAAGAAGTCGCCGCGCCTCTGCAGATGCTGAATTCCGTCATAATAAGGGACAGCTTGCGCAATTTCATCCCGAATTTCCTGCGCGTTTGCGAAGTGGATCAGGTGGGCCTTCTCCGGTACAACGCGGGAAGCCAAATCTGTGTAAATTTTCCATTCTGCCCGAGCCTCCCGTACACGGTGGCCCTCAATTTCCGGCGAGAAATACACCATCCGTTCTGTCGAAGTGGACGTTCCGCCTCCAGGCTGCTCATAACGGGTCATAGCCGGCAGCACGATGACTTCCTCTCTCGCCCCGACCAAGGTGGAACGGTTGAACACGATATCCTGATGCACGCGCACACTCACCTGCTCCAGACAAGCGCGGGCAAACTCCGGATTCGGCATCGTTTCGAGAAAATTCCCCCCGGAGGTATGCAGCACCTGCAATTTGCGCTCGTCGTCTTCTGGCAGCAGGGCATGCTCCAAGCTGGTCCCAACGGGATCTCCCTGCCATTCCGGCAGAGCAAATCCCCATAGGGCAGCCAGGCGCGTACGATGCTCCTCAGTAAAGTCTCCGCCCGGAAGCGAATACGGGTCCGCCCCCATTTCTCCCGCTCCTTGGACGCCGCTGTGTCCGCGAATCGGCATGAGCCCGCAGTGCTCCCGACCAAGAAAACCGCGAAGCAGCGCCAGGTTTGCTACTTGCGAAATATTGTCTGTGCCGAAATGATGCTGGGTCAATCCCATGCTCCAGACAAAAACAGCCGAGCGCGAGCGCGCAAGCAAGTGCGCCAATTCGCTGATGCGTTCCCGGCTCAAGCCGGAAGATTGTTCGAGCAACGCCCAATCCTGCTCCATAATATGAGCACGAAGCTTCTCAATGCCTTCCGTATGCTGCTCCACGAACGCCCAATCAATGGCGGTTCCCGCTTGCTCCAGCTCCATTTCGAACCATCGTTTCATAATGCCGTTCATGAGCGCAATATCTCCGCCGATATTGACTTGATAAAAATCGTCCGCAAGCTTGGTGCCGAACAAGGCAGATTCCGGAATCGAAGGCACCCAATACTTCTCCATGGCCGGTTCCTTGTACGGATTAATCACAATGATCCTGGTGCCTTTTCTCTTGGCCGCGTACATATATTTAGTGGACACCGGCTGATTATTCGCAGCTACACTGCCCCAAAATACGAGCACATCGGTGCCGATCCAATCCTTGTAGGAGCAGCTGGAAGCGGCTATGCCCACCGAGCGCTTGAGCGCTGTCTTGGACGGGGCGTGACAAATACGCGAGGCGTTGTCGATATGATTCGTGCCGATCAGCCTCGCTGCTTTGGCTGCTGTATAATACACCTCATTCGTAATGCCGCGCGCCGTTAAATAGAACGCCGTGCTCTTCGGACCATAAGACCGAATAGCTCCTGCTATTCGCTCCATTGCTTCCTCCCAGCTGATCCGCGTAAATCGGCGTTCTCCCGCCTTGCGCCGAAGCGGATAAGGAATGCGTCCCAGCTCGCGCAGCTCGGCGCTGCTCAGCTTTTCCAGCTGGTCTATATCCGCATGCAGCCATTCTTCTTTCATCTCCGGCATCGTATTGAGCCGGAGCACATTCAATCGGGTCGTGCAAAGATGAGGCCCTTTCAACGTCTGATCCTTCAGGCCTGCAACGCCAAGCGCGCAACCATCGCAAACACCTTCGGTCAAAATGCGGTAAGCATAGCCCAGTCGATCCCGATTTTGCCAGGCCGCCTTGACTGTATCGCGAAGATGACGGGGCTTGGTCTCGCCTAATCCGAACGGTACTGCTCCCGCCCACAGTGAGGGGTCCGGTTTCATAGGCAGACGTACCGGCCCCGAATGCTTGGTCTTCCCCATAAGTCTTTTGCTCCTTTCCCTAATGGCTCTATTGTACATCGCAACCGCTTCCATGACTAGCGGCAGCGCTTCTTTTCCATACAAAAAGGGACCGGTCTCTTGCGCCAAACTTGGCTTGACGCGAGAGCCATCCCTTCTTGTCAAGTGGCCTGTGTTACTCGGCTATGTCGACTTCCAGCGTAGGCATGTTATGCATGCCTCTTGCTGTCACGTGCGCCGTAACGAAGTACGTGCCGGCCTCAGGAAAAACATGTGTGACCGTGTACATCCCCTCGCCCGCATGTTCCCCCATCAGCATAGCTCGATCATCGGAACCTGATTGGCGCACCTCGAACATGACTTCATCTGCATCTTCTACCTGCTCCGCATCCTGCGTGACCGCCGCCTTCAAGTCAACCTCTTGTCCGGCAGATGCTGCTTGCGGTTCAATAGAGATCTCCACCCCGATCATGCTTCCGGTAGGAGGCCCTCCATGTCCCGCGTGATTATTGTCTGCATTGCCGCAGCCTACAAGCGCCGCACCCAGAAGAAGCAGCAGTCCGACCAACCCATATGTACGCATTTTATCCATTTGCCTCACCTCACATTTCAAACTAAAAGTATACCTTGCTCCAACGGCAAAAGCAAAACCGACCCCCTGCCCGGGAGCCGGTTTTGGCATGCTTTCATAGCATGGCAATGAGATTGTCACAATTTTGTCAAGCTAATCCGGTTGGTGTTTTCTTGCCAATTCAGACTGGGCCTGACGAATCATTTCCCTGACCATCGCCCCGCCGATTTTGCCGCCGACACGCCCTGCATCTTCTGAGGTCAGATGGCCGTTGTATCCCCTTTGCATAGGAACGCCCAGCGATCTCGCCACCTCAAATTTGACGGCATCCGGTCTTTCCGGATGAACGACATAGCCGTATTGGCGCATCACCTCGCCCTTGAATTGCCGCAGCCCTTCTTCCGCCTGCGGCATAATAGCCCGCCGTCGTCTAGCCATTGACGATATCCCCTCCATTAATATGCAGCATCTGGCCGGTCATGTAAGAGGAATCGTTGCTGGCCAAATACACATAGGCTGGCGCAAGCTCATCCGGTTGACCGGGCCTTTTCATGGGCGTATCCGCGCCAAATTTGGCAACGGCGTCCGCCGGGAATGTAGATGGAATCAGCGGTGTCCAAATCGGTCCTGGCGCTACGCCGTTGACCCGAATTCCTTGTCCCGCGAGCTGCAGGGCCAGGGAGCGAGTAAACGAGACGATTGCCCCTTTCGTAGCAGAATAATCAACCAGCTGTTCGCTTCCCTTGTAGGCGGTAATCGAAGCTGTATTAATGATTGCGCTCCCTTGCTTAAGGTGAGGCAGTGCCGCTTGGGTCAAGCTGAACATCGCGAACACATTAGTGCGAAAAGTTCGCTCCAGCTGCTGCCTGCTAATATCGGCAATGCTTTTTTGCGGATGCTGTTCCGCGGCGTTGTTCACAAGAATATCCAATTTTCCGAATTTGCCTAGCGCTTGTTCAACGATATGACGGCAAACATCCTCATCCCCAATATCACCTTGTACGGCCAGGCATTTCCGCTGTTCCTGCTCCACCTGCCGCTTCGTCTCCTCCGCATCCCCATGCTCGTCCAAATATGCAATCACGACATCTGCCCCTTCTTTTGCATATGCAACCGCGATTGCCCGACCAATCCCGCTGTCCCCACCGGTTATGATCGCGACTTTATCCTTCAGCTTGCCGGCCGCTTTATACTGCTTGTCCTCGAATTCGGGCCGCGGATGCATCCGGGATTCGATCCCCGGCTGCTGATTCTGATGCTGCGGAGGCATAACGGTCTGGGGCTGCGACTGAGTTGATGTAGCCATCTCCAAATCATCATCCTTCCTTCTCGTTTGGTATCTAGCATGCGCACCTGGTTTGTCCCTCATGCAATGGACAGCATCTGTTGCCCGAATGACAATCCGCCTCTGGACCGAAATTTCCTAGACCATAGTCGGGCAGCAGAAACCTTCTGCAGTCTGTACAGAAACATGTCAAGATCCATTACAATAAAACTAACCGTTTCAATGAGGATGTTGGGGAAGGATGTGAATGCATGCAACACACTCCGTCTGCTGTCAATCAGAAACGCCCTGCCCGTAAATGGTTGTTGGGCGTTTGCGCTGAAGCCGCTGCTGCGTGGAACATATCGATCAGTTGGATGCGGGCTGTATTTATGCTCTGCACCCTTCTGTCCTTCGGCCTGTTTGTGATCGTCTACGTGCTGATGCGTCTTTCGATGAGCACGATTCCAAAGGAAAATCCGGAAGCCGGCAAATTGGCCAACAATCAATCTGAAGCCGCTGCTGACCGCCAATTCATCGAAATGCTGCAGCAACGGCTGCAAAAACATCACAACCGCGCCTCGGATAAGGGGGCCTATCATCACCCTATATCCAGACACGGTTGTTGAAGCAGCCATTATTTCGGTTCAGCAATGACACCGCACGCAATGCGTGCTCCTGCATCGCCTGCCGGCTCAGTGAAATAATCGTCCGCTTTCTCGTGGATGACAAAGGCCGTGCCAGATTTGCTAAACAGCGTCGTTTTTGCACGGGGATCGATTGTCAGGCGATTCGTGATAAACTTCGCATTTGCCTGTCCTCCCGCATCGACCGTAATATTGGGCAAATCCCCGGCATGCGGACCGTCCTTGTTCAGAAAACCATGCTTGCTCTTGGTCGGATTATAATGCTCGCCGGCTGACTGAAAATCCGGTGTCTCACACACCCCGCGCTCATGCACATGCAGCGCATGCTCCCCGGCAGGCAAACGATCTGCTTTTAATTGAATTTCCAGACCTTCCTCCATTTGCCTCAAGTGAATATTGCCAATCTGTTCTCCTTTTTGATTCAGCAAGGCTACATGTACGGCTTCGCCGGATGCCGCCGCTTCCTCTGCTTCGTTCCAGGTCGCTTTTTCCTCATGCTGACCAAGCCACGTCCAAATGGCCAGAGCCATGAACAAAACCGTTCCAGCTCCTATCCATCGCTTCATGTTTCATCCTCCATTCCTATCTCTTCATGCTGTTATTTTCTCCCTTAGAGGCAATACTTAAACCTTTGGGAGCTGGAGAATACATAAAATCTTGGATATGCCAAGCATAAGGAAGCAATGAAAAAAAGGCTGCCGTCAAGCGCTTCATGCTTGTTGACACCCTTCAATATACGTTTTCGATAGCTTAGACGGATTGGACACGCGTGACGCTTAGTTAGTTTTTTTCTGTTTATGTCTTTGCAACTCGAAAATCAGCTTGTCCAGCTGCTGGCTGATGTGCAGCACTTGTTCATGTACAAAACTGCCGTTCGTATGAACGGACCGGACCAGCTCTTGCCGCAAGCTCTCAATTTCTTCTTTTAGTGCCTTGCTGTTTCTTGTTGCATAGGAAGGTCTCATGTTCCCCAAAAACTCCTTCAACGCATAATCCATCTAAGTATATGGCAAATGCCCTGCAAATGCTGTCACAATTCGTCGGTGGTGAACATCAATTTTCACTCTGAATCAGCGTCATGATCTTTTGCAGGCGCACATACTCATTTTTCAGGAGATCCGCACGGAAATACCCATATAAATAGGCGCCTTCCATGAAGGATAGATGCGGATAGCAGACAATGGGATCATTGCTGTAGGGGTTGTCCAGGATAACCTGCCACTCTCCATTCCGCTCAGTCTGCGGCACTTGTTTCAACACTTCATTCTTCGCTGCGATCATGCGCTGCAGCTGTTCCCATATATGTGACCAGGAAGGACTGATCAATCCAGGATTGGGGATGACCTCTTCCGCAAGTTTCAACAGCCGCGAAATATGTTCTGCTTCCGCTTCCTCGTAATGCTTGATCTTGTCCTTAAAACTTTCCAGCCATTCATAAAATAACGTATAGCCTTCCTTGGCTACAATCCCTCCGAGGGTCAGTTTTTCTTCTTCCGTAGCCGCTTCTTCCATCTGTTTCCATAGAGTTTCCGCATTCACGCTTGTATCCACCCCGCAATATGGTTTCCAGTTACCGTCTTGAGAGCCTTTACACTACCTTTAATCATAATACACTTTCCAATCCTTGAACACCTTTTTGGGGAATTCTTCATTCACTCGGATGGGAGCCTATGCAGAATAATGCCAACCATTTCGTGTCAGAATAGTGGTTACGAATCAGCAGCCAATCCCCGAATGGAAATGGACGTGCAATTCTATGTGGAAATTACGGTGGACCGCTTATGTGTTTGTTGCAATCTCCGTTAGCCATATGGCATTTTATGCAATTAGCTTGAATACGGAATGGCTTGTTTTTAGGGAAACGCATCCCATACAGTGGTTCGGCAAATTATTTGTTATCGTGATCGTTCCGGCCGCTATAATCGCCTTATTCTATATATGGAACATCAATAGGCGCCTATGGATGCAAACCGCAGCTGGACTCCTCTGGATCAGTCTGTTCTCCCAGCTTTTCGAATGGTTCCATAATTGGAACATTGTCGAGTTCCGCTCTTGGTCCAGAGATGCATCATACTCCTATTGGTTAGTCGTTCTCTTGCTTGCATATGCTTGTACCCAACTGATCGACCGATTCCTGATGGAAGGACATGAGCGGTTATGATTCCTCTAATGCCCATTGATACGAACGATTGGTTTGTAATTTGCGCGGCTCTCGTGAACGTGGCCATGCTGCGCGCTGTAAGACGGTATGTAAATTGGATTCATGGTACGATGATCTGGTTGTTTAACTTTACGTTGGCAGTAGTCGTCGATCATGTGATCGCGGACAAGCCATTTGATTTCTACGACGTCATGGATTCGCCCAAAGTTGAATTTATGGATCTTTTTCTTTATTTCGCCGTATATCCCCCGCCAGTCTACCTGTTTTTGATTCTGCATCAACATTTGACCCAATCGCGGCACATGCGCGTCCTATTGATATTCGGATTTACAGCGGCCATTACCGGGTTGGAAAAACTCGCTTCCACCGCTCATGTGTTTACCTATAATGAATGGAAGCTGATCTATTCAAGTCCTGTATATTTAGTTGTGCTGCTGCTTAATCTTCAATTTCTGAAATGGGTGAAAAAACAAACAAACGCCGCTTGATCCCCGAGGTTAGACGGGAATAAAGCGACGTCTGAAGCTGCTTGTCACAATTCGTTTGTCTCTCTTCTGCTCACGCGAAGAGACTGATCTGACCAGAATACAACGTAGGCCGGATTGTTCTTAAGCTTTACATTGCTGAGCTTCAACGTTTGTTCTTCTACTTGCAGCACCTGCCAGTCACCGGTTAAGTGCCCCTCTCGCAGCAAGTCTGCACATTCCGCCTCAGCCTGTTCCTTCGTTTCCCATGCCTTTACTCCGTAGTAGCCCAGATCGTAGTGATTGACTTGCATGCATGCGTGCAATTCTCCGCTGGACTGATTATGCAACACATAGGGCATCGTCATTCGTCCTTTACAAGGCAGGGTGTTCGTGTTTGGCTTTCAGTTGTGTCCATCTGCGGTCCACTTCTGCCTGGAATGCTTTCAACGTTTCTTCATACTCCGGCTTGCCAAGATGCTTCGTCTTGCCCATCATCTTCAGCCATTCGGAAAGCGGAATGCGCTTGCCCTTCTCTTCCGGATTATAGGTGATTGTTGTTACCCCTTGCTCAATCTCATACAGCGGGAAGAAGCAGGAATCCACGGCTGCATTTACAATCGAGGTCCCTTCTTTGTCATCGGACAACCAGTTAAGCGGACACGTAATCAGGATTTTGCCATAGACAAGACCGACGTTTTGCGCATACCATTGCGCTTTCGCCGCTTTCTTCAGCAAGTCCTGAGGATTCGATTCCGAACCGGTAAATACGTACGAAATGTTGGTCGCTGCCATAATTTGCGCAGTGTCCTTATGATGGAATACCTTTCCACCCTGGAACTTGCCCACATTGGACGTAGACGTCCTGTGTCCCATTGGCGTGGAATAGGAAAGCTGTGCGCCTGTGTTCATGTAGCCTTCATTGTCGTATTCCAGAATAATCATTTTGTGATTGCGGAGCGCTGCGCCGATAGCCGGACCCATTCCGATGTCCATGCCGCCATCGCCGGTAATCATAACAAAGGTGAAATCATCCTGCAGGCCAAGATGATCCAGCTCGCCCCGCGCCTTGCGCTGCCAGAACATCTCTACGACACCGGAAAGCGTCGCTGCGCCGTTCTGGAACAAGTTATGAATATAAGTTGCCTTATGCGCGGAGTAAGGATAGCCGGTGGTGACAACCATCGCGCAGCCCGTGTGGAACAATGCGACAATGTCGCCCTCAATGCCCTTGAAAAACAGCTCCAATCCGGAGAAAATACCGCATCCCGGGCAGGCTCCGTGCCCTGGGGCAATCCGCTTCGGCTTCTTCGTCAGCGCCCGGAGCGGCGGAATCTTGACCTTCAGCTTGCCGGTTTCTTCATCTGGAGTTACCGTAATCAAGCCAGTTTTCAAGTCTTCGTATTTCATTGGCTCCAGCACGCGCTGCGGCTTCTTCGCAGGATCGCCTGGCGTGTGGCCGTGGTAGTCGAACGGCTTCTCTACGTAGCCCTTGTTCATTGCATCGATTGCCAGCTCAAACAATGCATGGCCGTCTTCCGCATAGAAATCTTTGCCGCCAAGCCCATACACCCGGCTAATCACAAGCGGCGACTTTACGTTATGGGTATATAACGCGGCTTTGATTTCATTCACCATGTTGCCGCCATGTCCGCCATAGGAATCGGCTCGGTCCCCAACGGTGATCGCTTTGACATGTTTCAATGCTTCGGCAATCGCCTTCGCCGGGAAAGGCCGAATCATATTCGGCGCGATCGAGCCAGCCTTGATGCCCTTCTCGCGAAGCTGATCCACGACATCCTTAATGATCTCTGATGCGGAGTTCATCAAGAAGACCGCTACCTCGGCATCCTCCATCCGATACAGGTCGAGGATCGGATAGTCGCGTCCGGTCAATTCCGCATACTCCTTGCGAATACGATCGTAAACTTCCTCCGCCTTATACATCGCCATCGATTGCTGATAACAGTTATTAATATAGTCCGGTTCATTCATGTATGGACCAACCGTAATCGGGTTGTTGCGGTCCAGCGTGTCTGGGAAGCCTTGCGGCGGCTTCTCGCCAATGAACTTCAGCACATCTTCGCGCTTGGAAATTGTCATAACGCGACGCTTCTGGTGTGAAGTGAAGTAGCCGTCCTGGGTAACCAGCACCGGCAAGCGGACTTCCGGATCCTCCGCCAGTTTCAGCGCCATGATATTCATGTCATAGACCGCTTGCGGGTCGCGGCTCATCAGAATAGGCCATCCCGTGTTCAAAGCGTAATACAGGTCCGAATGATCGCCATGAATATCGAGCGGACCGGAGACAGAGCGGCACACCAAATTCATGACCATGGGGAAGCGGGTTCCCGATTGTACCGGCATTTGCTCCAGCATGTACAGATAGCCGTTCGCGCTTGTTGCGTTGAACACACGGCCTCCTGCCGTGGAAGCGCCGTAGCAGATGCCTGCGGAGCCATGCTCGCCGTCCGCCGGAATAAGCTTGATGTCATGCTGGCCGTTCGCTTTCATCAAATCCAGAAATTGCGCAACTTCCGTTGACGGAGAAATCGGAAAATAACCCATAATGTGATAATTGATCTGATGGGCTGCGTATGCCGCCATTTCATTGCCCGATTCGTATACGATCCGCTGTTCTACCTTGCCTAAGCGGCTGTCCTTCTGAATCTCAATTGCCATAGCATAGTTCCCTGCCTTTCGTAAAGTTTTTCCCTACACGCCTGCAGCCAGATTGTGGCGATGAGGCACACGCTTCTGATCGGCATAGCCTTCGGTTTCGCGAAGGTCGGAAAGTGCTTCCGTCGGACATGCCTGCACGCACTTCAAGCAGCCCTTGCAATATTGGTAATCGATCCCCTGCAGAAACATTTGCGGCCGTCCCTTCTTGTCCGCGCCTTCCTCCCATACAAAGCAGAAATCGGGGCAAACATTGTCACACGCCGCGCAGTGGATGCATTTTTCCTCGTCGAAATCTGGCATCATTCCGCTTCTGGAAATGCTTAAATCCTTCAGGATGCTGTTCCCCGGGTTCGTAATTGTCCCGCCGATTGGCTGTGTCTCGTAGCCAAGAATGGGGGTATCCTGGCGCACGAACGCAGGCATTTCCACTCCCTCAGGAAGCGCAAATGTTTGAAACCTCACTTCTTCGTAGCCGCGTTCGAAGGTGCGAATTGCCGGCGCAACGGCTTGCGGATATTTCTTCTCGAGCGATTTGCGGATTACGTCTTTCATAATTTGGGGGTCAAGAAAGTCACAGAGGCGGAAAAGCGCACCGAGCATCGCCATATTGACACGGTTGTTTTCTTCCAACGCAATGTTCGTCGCATCGATTACGGCAATCGTGCCGCCAACCAGGTTCATCTTTTCCTTCAAGCTTTCAGGGTCCTTCGAGGAATTAACCAATACGGTGCTGTCTTCGTAGATTCCGCTGACTACATTGACCGTCTTGGAGAGGTTTTCGTGGAATATCCCCACAACATGCGGCCGTTCAACTGGTGAGGTATCCCGAATGTTCGTTTGCAGGTCGCAAAAACGAATGTGGGCTTTAACCGGCGAACCTTTTTTCTCTGAGCCGTAGGATGAAAAGCTCACACCGTTAAATCCGGCGCCCATTACCCCGGCTTCCGCCAGCATCTTGCCGGCGAGGTTGGCCCCCAAACCGCCGATCGATTCCAGGCGAATTTCAAAAAATCCAAGTTCGTTCACCTTAGGAAGCTGTTGTGCCATTTTCGCAAACTCCTTTCCTACTGCTGCTAAATATATTTATATAAGTGAGTAAAAAGAATAACCAAGTGCTAGTAGGCGAGCAGAATTCGATTCCTTGCCCTTCAACGGTGTGCCGGTGCCGGCCGCATTGCGCGAAGAGCATCTGTCGAAAGTTGATCACATTTTTATGCGTGTCCTATGCAAATGCGGTGTGAGAGCCGTCATAGACGAAAGGATGTTCATCTGGAAGCTTGCCGTTCCAAATGCTCGATTGAGAGCTCGCCAATGTATGTACGTCCAGAATGAGGCCCCCTCATTTCATAAATAAGCCAGTTTCTATCAATTATACTCTAACATTCCGGCGGGTGCTACAAAAATATTGATTCCGCCAGTCCAAATTGGGTACAATGAGACTGCTTGCCATAGTGCTTTCCATCAACTAATGAAAGGAGTGAAGGATATGATAAACGAGCAAACCATCCTGTTCGACTTGGACGATACACTCGTTCACTGCAACAAATACTTTTTCCGAATTATCGAACAATTGGCCGAGGATTTGGCCGAGCGCTTTCCGCATTTCTGCACAAGCGATGAAGTGAAGGAGAAGCAATTGGAGCTCGATCTGGCTTCTGTGCACATCAACGGCTTTACGACCGAGCATTTCCCCGAGTCCTTTGTCGATACATACCGCTATTTTTGCCGCAAAGCCGGGACAAATCCGGAAGCAGACATGGAGGAGCAGTACCGTCAGCTGGCCAAGTCTGTCTACGATATGCCGATCGAACCGTATCCCAGCATGATTGAGACGCTGGAAGCCTTGCAGAAAGACGGACACGAGCTTGTCCTCTACACCGGCGGTGTCGAGGAAGTTCAACTTCGCAAAGTGCATCAGTTGGGATTGGAGGCTTTCTTTGCCGATCGAATCCATGTTGCCTCCCATAAGAACAGCCAGTTCCTGAACCGGATCATTGAACAGGAGAAATGGCTCCGTTCCCGTACATGGATGGTCGGCAACTCACTGCGCACCGATATCGTACCCGCGTTGGAAAACGGCATCCATGCCGTATTTATTCCGGCGGAGCAAGAATGGCAATACAACGTCGTAGATGTACAAGCAACCCCCTCCGGCGTATTCGAGACAGTGTCCAGCCTATCGGCAGTCCCTGGTCTGATTCGCGCCTTCGCCTCTGTCTAATCGCGGCTTTGTATGACCAGAAGCTCTCCGGAGCGCACCGTGACCGCGGCAGCGGGGGCAACGAGCTTGTTGCTTACAGCAAGTGATTGCCCCATCGTCAATACTGCGTCGCGCAGCGGATATTGAAAGCCCTCTAGCGTTATGCCCTGGACTTCAATGGTGAGCGGCAGCAGAGAAATATAGGAAAACCCTTCATCCGTCAGTTCCAGCCGGCCGTTTGTCAATTCAATCCGGTTGTGCTCATTCCGAAGCACCGTGCGGACGCCTGCTGCCAGACCTTGCCGCAGAAGCTGCACGTTCGCCAGTGTATGGTCCAACCGGGTGCCGGTCATGCCGAGCAGCACAATTTCGGCTGGCCGCTGCTGCAGTGCCCACATATAGGCTAATTCAGAATCGGTGTAATCCTTCATGATCGGATCGCAATCACGGAATTCCCCTGCCATCTGCTGGATGTGCTTTTTTTGCTCCGCAGTCACGGAATCAAAGTCCCCCATAGCCAAGTGCGGACGATACCCGTGCGAGACTAGAAACCAGGCACCTTGATCTGCTCCTACAAGCACATCTCCTTCCCCGATATGCGGAATCGCCCACTCCCCTAGCGCGCCGCCGCCGAAAATCAACATCCTGCTTCCTGCATGCATATTCATGTCCGCTCCCTCGTGTTCCTTCCTGAGGCGCTCTTTATATCGCGTCTCCATGCTCCTCGAGCAATTCCTCAATCAAATGATTTTCTGCGATCATCAAGGCCACAGCCGCTTTACTGATCGCTTCCGGAACAGTCCGGCAAGCGCCGGATGACCCCACTGCCCCTTCATCGCCGCATATTTCTGCTTGTATGCCAGCCTCTCCCTCGCTCTGCAGCCGCCATTGGCGATAGCGGTTCAACAGAGCATGTGCAGAAAAAATCGTTGTGGAATAAGTCGGCACGCGCTCCAGCTCCCCTTCTTCCGACCGCATCGAGGAAAGCGGCCGGATCCAATAATCCGCGTCCATATCTTGCAAGGATCTGCGCACAACCTGATACCCTTCCACATAGCGGGCGATCAGCGCATCCAATTCACGTCCCGGCTCCATTTGGAAGAGCCTCTGCATCTGTTTTTGTTTAATCGAACGCCGCATCGCTTCTATCGCTTCACTCATGCGCGCTGCAATCCTTTCCTCTAATCTATCGGTTTTGCCGGTCTACTTGCCGGGCGATGGCGACCCCTTATGCCGGCGATCGCAGCCATGAGGATCGGGCTCCAGCCACAAACCGCCCGGATCGCTCGTTTCATCCCCGCAGCAGCCATTCCATTGCCCGCAGTTAAAACACTTCCACTTCGCAAACCACCACTTCATCTGAAAGCCGCAGATCGGACAGCTCGGCACGAGATTTGCCCTGCGATTGGACATAAGATCTCCCCCTAGTTCCCTGCTCGTTCATATACGCGAAATGCGTAGTGATAAGGATTTTTCTCGTCCCGCACACCCGGTGTTTCTGATACCAGCTTCCACTCGCTGCGATCCCACTCGGGCAAAAACGTATCTCCTTCAAACTCCTCATCTATCCACGTGATATGCATCTTGGCAGCGTACGGGAGCAACTGGCTGAATAATCCCGCTCCGCCAATCACAAACAACTCTTCCTCTGCTTTCGCGTATTGGACGATGTCCGCGATATCATGCATGATCTCACACCCTTCCGCTTGGTAAGCGCGATCAGAGGTGATCACAATATTCCTTCGATTCGGCAATGGCCTGCCAATGGACTCATGTGTTAGTCTGCCCATGACGACCGTGGAGCCGCTGGTGACGCTTTTGAAATACTGCAAATCAGCAGGCAAATGCCAGGGAAGCTTGTTGTCGCGTCCGATGACGCGGTTGCGGCCCATGGCAAAAATCATCGTGATCATCCAGTTGTCACATCCTTTCGTCCAGCCAGCCGAGCGAAATCTGAGTCGCTACACAGCAATCGGCGCTTTAATGGAGGGGTGCGGATCATAGCCCTCAATCGTCAAATCCTCTAACTCCATATCAAAAATAGATTGTTTCTCCGGATTGATCGCTAAGGTTGGCAACGGCCTCGGCTCGCGAGACAATTGCTCCTTCACCTGTTCCACATGATTGGAATAGATGTGCGCATCGCTGATGCTGTATACAAACTCGCCTGCCTCCAAGCCGCATTCTCTTGCGATCAAATGTGTCAATAAGGAGTAAGACGGAATGTTGAAATTCGCCCCGAGAAAGGAATCCGCGCTGCGCTGCAGCAAATGGCAGCTTAACTTGCCGTTGGCCACATAAAATTGGAACATGACATGGCAAGGCGGCAGCGCTGCTTTGCTTCCTTTTGCACCGGCATTGACCACATCCTCCGGATTCCAGGCGTTCACGATTAAGCGCCGCGAATCCGGATTTGTTTTGATCTGCTCGATGACATCTGTTAATTGATCGATCGACTCGCCCGTTGAAGTTGTCCAGTTGCGCCACTGCTTCCCGTAGACATTACCAAGATCGCCATATTTCGCTGCAAAAGCGTCATCCTCTAGAATCCGTTGACAGAAGGCATCCAATTCGGTCTGATAGACCTTGTTGAACGCTTCGTCAACCAAGCAGCGCTTCCCGAAATCCGTCATATCCGGCCCCTGATACTCATCGGATTCAACCCATTTCTTGAAAGCCCATTCATCCCATATATGGTTATTATGCTGCAATAAATAACGAATGTTGGTGTCCCCTTTGATGAACCACAGCAATTCGCTCGCAATTAAGCGAAATGACGTGCGTCTTGTAGTAAACAAAGGGAATCCTCTGGACAAATCAAATCGCATCTGGTAACCGAATACACTCAGTGTTCCCGTTCCGGTGCGGTCTTCCTTCTTCACACCGTTATCCAATATATATTGCAAGAAATCCAAATAGGTCTGTTCCAACTCATTTTTCACTTGGCTCACCTCCGATAATGCTGACCTCATACATTATAGCTCAAAAATTCATCTTTGGCTTGTCTGTACGAAATCAATCTTTGTGAAAGTCAGCCTAATCCCTGCCATGCACAGGACACGTCTGCCTGAAGCTATCATGGAGGCTCGCTTCTAAAAAGAGCAAGCTTCTTGCCCCTGGCTGCTACCGTCTTTCTGGCTCGTTCAAGCGGTTATACCAGGAATCCAGTTCCTCTTCCGGCAACCCTCCTTGAGTGCTTCCTCCATATTTCACCCGCGAGTAAGCATCCATCAGCTTGTCCGTATCCGGCTCGTCCATGCGTTTCCCGATTTCCCGGGGGGTCTCATAAGGCCGTATGATGTGTCCCCTCTCGATCCAACGACGAACAAGCAACAGGTAGAGGGAACGCACCTTTTGCGCATTGTTCATCTGCTTCCACTCCTCATAGCTGATCGCAGCATGCTTATGTGCATGGCGAGCTTCGCCATCCTCACGCAAGGAGCGGCGTTCTTCCGTATAAGGCAGCGATTCCTGTTCCTTCTCCTCTGAAGAGGAAAATAAAAACGCTCTGATTTCATGCCGATTGAGATAAAGCAGCCAGCCCACCGAGCCGATGATTGCCGCAGGCACAAGAAAACCGCCAATTACGTTCAGCACGAACTCTATAAATTTGTTCCCCTCATACAGCTGCAACTGTTCCTCGGGCGGATTCTCCGGAACCGGGTATGGCAACACTCCTTCGGTTATGGGGCCTAAATTGTCTGTCAGCGTCTCCTTGAAGCTGTCGGCAAAATGGGTCAGCGGTCCGATCATTCTTTCCCCGACATAGGTCCAGGAAAGCATCGTTACGAGCAAGGCCGCCCCGAGCATTACGGACACCGTGACTAAGCCGACTCTCAAGGTTTCCGAAGTAATCAGCTTGTGATAGACAGCCGCATCGCGGACCAGCTGACGCTGAAAACCGAACAAAAATAAGGCAACGGAAACGAAAGCGCTTCCCCACAACAAAGGGACATAGCTTGCCAATTCAGGCGTTCGTACAATCCACAGCAGCGCGACCAAGTGGAAGAGGAAGCTGCCAAGCCAATAGACAAACCGCCACTCTCCTTGATGCTTGCCGCCGCGCGAAAACATATACGCTCCCGCCAGTATAGCTGCATATGAGTCTGTTAGCATAAATACACCGAATAAGACTGGAATCAAAGCTGCCCATCGAATAAAGCGCATCATTCTCGGAGCCGCCCACGCTCCGATCGCGTAGAATATGCCGCAAGCTACTGCAAATACAGGCAAGCCCAACCAGAAACTGCTGCCGTATATGAAGGGCAGAAACGGCAGGATGCCGATGCTTTCGATTGCTCCGGTCCCTACAGAGCGCTTCCATGGGGAAAACCCGTTCTCTTTCACCTCATCCCCTCCATCTATTTCACCGGCAGCCACTCGACCGCATTCCCCTGGCGCCGCAGCACTTGCAATCGCCGTTTCAGAGACGCGGTCATAATAGGGCTGATCAGAAGTATATTGTGTCCTGCATATCGCGCGGAGCGCTCGTCCAGCATTTTCTCAATCGGCATTTCAACATCTGCCTTGAGTCGGGCAAGCCTGTCCAGGATGGACGCATATTGCTTTTTTCCTCCTGCAATTTGCAGATCTTCCGCTAACCCGCGAATTCCGGGCAAGGAGCCGTTGCAGGCAAAGCCGACGCGAATCCCATGTTTGGCCGCATATGCCGCAGCCGACGCGGCGTAGCGAATCCCTCTCTCCAGCTTGCCCGAATCCATGGAACGGCTCCACACTTCACTATCATCCTGTATATTCAGAATGATCCACAGCTCCTGATCCAATATGCTTTCACGCTTATGCACCATCCATTCTCCCAGCTTGGCGGAAGCCTTCCAGGAAATCCACCTGGCGCTGTCGCCCGGACGATACGGACGCGCCCCGCTCACTTGGTAGTGATTTTCCCGCAGGGCATTGTCACGGCTGAACGCATTCTCCAGCCAGCTTCGCGCGCCAAGCGGCAACTCTCGAAGCGCAAGCGGTTTGGGATAGACCGTGATTTGGAAGTTGGCCGGGCGGGTCTGCACATGTGCCTTCAAACCGATCGCATCGCCTGCAGTGAGCGTTACGGACTGAAAATCGTATACGCCGCGCTTCTCACAGGTAAACACGTATTTTCTCGTGATTTCATATCGTCCTCTCAAGGCGAACAGGCTGCGATGATGCTGCTGGTTTTCGCCTAGCGTTTGGTACACATCGCTCTTGCCGCCGAATCGGAACGAAGCCGGCATCATCGATTCGACCAGCACATAAGGATACGGAATGCGGCGGCGATTCGTAATGACCTCGGTCATTTCGATTGCTTCCCCGGCGAACACCCGTTGACGGTCGAAACGCCGCTCATAGTCCAGTTTTTTGAAGCCCATGCGGCCAAAGATGAAATTTTGCAGGATCAGCAACAAAAGAATGACTGCTGTAAACCAAAAGATCGCCATCGGCACTACCTGCTTTCATGCTGTGCGAGCTCAGTGGGAACTGGCACTTGTCTTACGATCTCCTCCAGAACCTGTTGGACGGCAGAGAAATCGGACAAGCCGTCGCCCATGGACAACCGATGTGCGCAAACCGGCCCTATGAGCGCTTTCACATCGTCCGGCTCCACATAATTGCGACCTGCGATCAGAGCGCGAGCGCGGGCTGCCTGATACAGCTGCAAGCTGCCCCGCGGACTGACGCCGTAAGCCAAGTCCGGATGCTGGCGGGTCTTGTCCATAATAGCTAATAAGTATTGCCGTATTGCGGCACTAACGTGGACTTCCTTCAGCAGCAGCTGCATAGCTTCCAGCTCGTCCGGAGTGGTCACCGCTCGGACAGCTGCAAGCGGATCATCCGAGGCAAATCGCTGAAGCATCGTATCCTCTTGTTCCAGATTCGGATAGCCGGATGGAATTTTCAACAGGAAGCGGTCCAGCTGCGCTTCCGGCAACGGGAACGTTCCTTGCTGATCCAGCGGGTTTTGCGTTGCCATCACTAGAAACGGAAGCGGGAGCTTGTATGTATCCCCGTCAATCGTAACTTGTCTCTCTTCCATCGCTTCAAGCAGGCTGGATTGTGTGCGGGGAGTCGCCCGATTGATCTCGTCTGCCAGCAAAATATTAGCGAAAACCGGTCCCTTTCGCAGCTCAAACTCGCTTTTTTGCTGATTGAACACATTAATGCCAGTGATATCGGAAGGCAGCAAATCTGCCGTAAATTGCACACGCTTCACGGAACAGCCCAATGAGGCGGCGAAGGTTTTGGCCGTCATCGTCTTGCCCGTTCCCGGCACATCATCCAGCAGCACATGACCGCCGGCAACCAAAGCGATCATCAGGTAATCTGTAACCGCTTCCTTGCCGACCATAACGGCATTGACATTGCTTCGTATCCGTTGCACAATCTGAGTCATTTCTTCCAAACGCATCATCGTATGTATCCACCTCTCATCCCAGTATAAGCACCAGTCGCCGCTATCCGCGCATCCAGATCCGGACAGCAAAACTAGTAGTCTACCAAATTATAGCACACGCCAGAATTGCCGTCTGTATCCTTTTGACTTTTCAAGCTCGGCCCTCCCGCTTTTGCGACCGTACAAGTCCGGCTGCCGCAGGATCAGACAAAAAAAATGCAGCCCTCAGGACTGCTGCCTGGCTGCAAGCCTATCGACGGATTTGCGCACCTTAATCAGCTCGAATTGTTGCCCCGCAGCTAGCGAAACATGCCCCACAGCTTTATCAAATGCAAGGTATTCTTGGGATCGATCTTCTGATCGAGGATAAAGCTGACGATGCGCTCCCTCTCAGTCGAGCTTGGCGCAATGTTCAGAACCTTGGCCGCCCTGCCGACCAGCTTTGCGACGGTAGCCCGATCCTGCAAGTCTTTCTTCGTCAATGGCTTTACCATCAACTTGAGCTTTTCCTTGCGTTCTGGCGATTTGAGCCGGGTCTTTACCATTTCCACCAGTTCCGGCCTGATGCCATACTGCGTGTAGGCCATGCGCTGCCACTCCCCTTTGTTCGCACTATGTCTCTATTATATGTGCGCACCTAGGATTATGTGCCGCTCTCCCCGTTTAATCCAGCAAATCTCCCTGGAAAATTTGCTCTCGCCGCAAGTAGTCGCGCAAGCCTGCGTATGCCGCATCCGTCCAAAACATCTTTGATCGCACGAGCGATGCCGCATCCTCTCGCGCCTGCTCCAATAGCTCATAGTCCTGCACGATATCGGAGAAACGAAATTCCGGAAGGCCGCTCTGCTTCGTTCCGAAGAAATCTCCAGGTCCGCGCATTTCCAAGTCGCGACGCGCAATCTCGAACCCGTCAGTCGTTTCGGTCATCGCCTGCATGCGCTCCCGGCCGCTTTCCGACTTCGGATCGGCAACCAGAATACAGGTCGAGGCGTGCTCGCCGCGGCCCACTCTGCCGCGGAGCTGATGAAGCTGCGACAACCCGAATCGATCAGCATCGTAAATGACCATTACGGTTGCATTCGGCACGTCTACCCCAACCTCGATGACGGTCGTAGAAACAAGGATAGCGCATTCTCCTTGATGGAACAGCTGCATAACGCGATCCTTCTCATCGGATGGCAGACGTCCATGCAGCAGGCCGACCGCTTGGTCCGCAAAGTAAACAGACAGCTGGGCATGAAGGTCAATCGCATTTTGCACATCGAGCTTCTCGGACTCCTCGATAAGGGGACAGATGACATATGCCTGTCGGCCTGCATCCACTTCCTTGCGTATAAAACCCCAGACGCGTTCCAGCTTGTCCTTCTTCACCCAGAACGTTTGGATAGGCTTGCGGCCTTTCGGCATCTCCCGCAAGGAAGACACATCCATATCCCCGAATGCGGTAATGGCGAGCGTGCGCGGAATCGGAGTTGCAGTCATCGTCAAAACGTCAGGCGCAAGTCCTTTCCTGCGCAGAATGCTGCGCTGCTGCACCCCGAAACGGTGCTGCTCATCTGTCACAACCAATCCAAGGTTGCGGTAGTACACATTGTCCTGGATCAGCGCATGCGTGCCAATCGCAATATCAATCAGTCCCATTTGCAGCGCGCTCAGAATTTCTCGCTTCTGTCTCTCGGTCATGCTGCCTGTCAAGAGCCCAATCTGCAGTCCGTAGGGCTCGAATAACCGGGCAAGCGACCGGGCATGCTGTTCAGCCAGTATCTCGGTAGGCGCCATCAGCGCTCCTTGATACCCTGCTGTCACAACAGCAAACAACGCCGTCGCAGCGACGACGGTCTTGCCCGACCCGACATCTCCCTGGAGCAAGCGATTCATGCAATGCGGCGACTCCAGATCGTCCAATATGTCCGCTATGACTTGCTTTTGTGCGGATGTAAGCCGGAAGGGCAGTCCCCTTACAAAGCCTCTCACCTTTTCCCGATCCAATTGCTTGGCAGACCCCTCCGTTCGCTGTTTGACAAGCTGCTTGTAGGCCAGCAGCTTCAGCTGAAAATAGAAGAGCTCTTCGTAGGCCATCCGCCGCTTCCCTTCCTGAACGCGGCCCTCCTCGCCATCCTGAGGCCGGTGCACAATGCGTATCGCCTCTTTGCGCGAAAGCAGCTTGTGCTTGCCAAGCAGTTCCTCCGGAAGCACCTCCGCAACTTGTTCGCCAAATCTGTCCAAGGCCGCCAGGATCACTTTGCGGAGCCAGCCTTGCGTGACCTCTCCGCCGACTGAATATACCGGTTGCAACGTGCCGGAACGCGCGCTTTGCTGCGCTCCGGCAAATTCAGCCTGGGATACAGTCAGCTGCAACCTTCTAGCATCCCATTTGCCTGTTACGACGATATCCGTCCCCGGTGTCAACCGATCACGAAGAAAATGCCGGTTGAACCACACGGTTGTGATCAACACGCGGTCCACCAGCATTCTGCACGTCATTCGAGTTTTGTTGCGGCCATAGCGTTGGAGGGTTGGCTCGGCAAACACCGAAGCCGCGACCGTTATCTTCTCTCCGTCCCTGGCTTCTTCCAGCGGCTTCAGGCGATAGTCCTCATACCGAAACGGGAAGTATTCCAGCAAGTCACCGACAGTCCCGATGCCAAGCGCTGCAAGATGTTCCGCTTTCTGCGGTCCCACGCCCGGCACCAAACGAACCGGAAGCCGGTGAAGGTCAGACTGTGTCGCTTCACTCATGGTGCCGGAACTGCAAAGATGCCGATCGTGCCTGGACCGACATGGGTGCCGATAACCGGGCCCAGCATCGCGTAGCGAACGTTCTTCACCTCGAAGCGTTCCTTGATCAATTCCGCCGCCAGCTGGGCGGTCTCAAGCGCTTCTGCATGAACGATCGTCAATGCAATGGCCTTGCCCTGCAAGTCTTGCTCGAACAGCTCTACAATGCGGGCGAGCGCCTTGCGTTGTCCGCGCACCTTGTCCACCGAATAGATCGTACCTGAATCGTCCAGGGAGAGGATCGGCTTAATGTGCAGGAGCGATCCGACAAGCGCTGAAGCTCTGCCGATACGTCCGCCCTTTTGCAGGTATTCCAATGTGTCCACCAAAAAATAAAGGCGGGGATCCTGGCGCATCGGTTCATAAATCGCCAGACATTCATCCTTGCTCTTGCCTTCAAGCGCGGCTTTCGCCATCTCCTCTACGATGATGCCAATCCCATAAGAAGCGGTCTTGGAGTCGACAATCGTTATGTTGGTCTGGTCTTCCAGCAGCGATTTGGCCAGAACTGCAGATTGATATGTACCGCTTAACGATGAGGAAAGATGTACGGAAATAATTTCTGTATCCGGATCTTCTTCAAGCAGCCGCTTATATACATTCAGAAAATCAACAGGCGAAGGCTGCGAGGTCGTCGGCAATTCCTTGGCTTGCTTGAGCTTTCCATAGAACTCCTCCGGCTTGATATCGAGATAGTCCCGATAGGCTTCCTCGCCAAAATGCACCTTCAGCGGTACCATTTCAATGCCAAGTCGTTCCCTTGTTTCTGCGGGAATATCCGCAGTACTGTCCGTTACAATTCGCACTTTACTCATACCATCACCCCGCTCAATATTATTCAACCGAAATCAGATAAGGATACAGTGGCTGGCCGCCCTGCAAAACCTCGAGCTCGGCCATTGGATACTGCTCTTGCACATACTGGGACAGCCGCTCGGTCATCTCGGCATCTGCATCTTCCCCAACCAGCAAGGTCACCACTTCGTCCCCATGCTCAAGCATCCGATCCAGCAGCTGCTTGCCCGCGTCGAAGAGATTTTCCTCTGCAACAACAATCTTTCCATCCAGGATCGCGATAAAGTCGCCTTCCTGAATATCGACGCCTTCCATCTGCGTATTCCGTACAGCGTTCGTGATTTGCCCGGAGCGCACCCTCTCGATGGCTGGGAGCATGCTGCGCTCTATCTCCTCAGCCGTCAAGTCTTCCTGGAATGCAAGAGCCGCCGCCATCCCTTGCGGAATCGTTTTGGTCGGGATGACAATTATATTCGCCTTGGCCAATTGCTTCGCCTGCTGCGCAGCCAATATAATATTGGAATTGTTCGGGAGCACAAACACGGTTTGCGCGCCAACCTGCTCCACTGCCTGCACAATATCCTCTGTGCTCGGATTCATCGTCTGTCCGCCGGTCAGCACCACGTCGACGCCCAAACTCTCGAAAATGCTTGCGATCCCGTCGCCAAGAGCCACCGTGACCATGCCGAATGGCTTCAGATTCTCCATTGGCTGCTCCAGATCCGCAGTTTCCTCCGCATGTTCCAATCCGTCAGATAAACCCGGCTCTTCCTCATCGATCAACCGGCGGTGCTGGTCCCGCATATTTTCCAGATGGAAGCGTGTCAATTCCCCGTAACGAATAGCTGTGTTAAACACTTCGCCCGGCACGTTCGTATGAACATGCACCTTGGCGAATTCCTCGTCCGCAATAACCAGCACACTGTCGCCGATGGCCGAAAGCTGCCGGCGCAGCTTCTCTTCCGAGAAGGTTTCCTGGACAGAGCCATTTCCGCTCTGCAAGCGGATAAAAAACTCCATGTCATACGGATATTGGATAGAATCCGGATCCAAGTACCTCTGAGCGGCAACCTCGCCAGCCTCTCCCCTTGCCTCCATTGGGGCTGCTGACTCTTCCTGCTTCGGTTCCGGCCTGACTGCGTCAGAGGCGATCGCAAAAGGCTCGTCGGCGTAGCTAAGCTTCAAGCCATTCAGAAAGCCTTCATAGACATAGACCAAGCCTTGGCCGCCAGAATCGACCACCCCCACCTGCTTCAAAACCGGAAGCAGATCAGGCGTACGGGCAAGCGCTTCTTTCGCCTTCGCTGTCACTTCCTCCAGGAAGGCATGAAAATCATCGGTCCTTCTCGCGATTGTCACCGCATGCTTGGCCGCTTCGCGGGACACCGTCAAAATCGTGCCCTCCACCGGCTTCACAACTGCCTGATATGCTGTATCGACCCCTTGCTGAAGCGCCTGGGCAAATTGGACGGTATCGATTTCCTTCTGTCCGTTAACCCCTTTGGCAAATCCTCTGAACAACTGTGAGAGTATGACGCCGGAATTCCCTCTTGCCCCCATGAGCAAGCCCTTGGAAAGCACTTCGGCAGAGCGTCCCAAATCCGGAGAATGCTTCTCTCTGAGCTGCTCCATACCGGATTGGAGAGTCATATTCATATTTGTACCGGTATCTCCGTCGGGTACCGGAAACACATTCAAATTGTTAACCGTTTGGACCTGTTCTTTGAGACGTGCGGCGGCCGCTGCGATCATCCGTTCGAAATCTGATCCGTCAATAAAGCGCTTACTCAAACGTTTCTCCCCCTATCGAGCCACACGAACGCCCTGGACAAAAATATTTACTGCCCCTACCTGCAGTCCAACGACTTCGTTCAAGACATATTTCACTTTCACTTGGATATTATGGGCTACCTCAGAAATTTTTGTGCCGTAGCTGACAATTATGTATAAATCTATATGAACGCCGTCGGCATCCCTTCGCACCTCTACTCCTCTGCTCAGGTTTTCCCTGCCGAGCAACTCCGCGATGCCGTCCTTCAGCTGCTTGCGCGTCGCCATGCCAACAAGGCCATAGCAATCCAATGCTGCTGAACCGGCCAGCACGGAGATCACTTCGTCGGAGACCAGGATCTTCCCACTTTCATTCACTAGTTCGATCGGCATCCTTCACCAGCTCCTTCTGTAGAGGAATCGTAAACTAACATTCATTGTACTATAATCAACCCCATAAGAAAAGCATAGATAGCACGTTTTCGCCTTCATTCTCATCATGAATCGACAATTTCCGCAAGCGCGCCGGCCTTCTCTTTTGCTTTTTCCTTATATCATTCAGCCTTGTCCAAATAGGAGTGTTTCAAACTTTGGCGATGCAGAAAGAAGCAAGCTGCGGTTCGCACGTTGACACTTTCCTTGCGCTCATGGTATCATAGTTCAAGTGTGCAAGAAATGATCGGGAGGTGGACAGACAATGTCTCGCAAATGTTACGTAACTGGAAAAGCTCCTAAACGGGGGAACAACGTGTCCCACGCGAACAATAAAACCAGACGCACTTGGGGTGTCAATGTGCAAAAGGTTCGTATTCTCGTCGACGGCAAACCAAAGCGTGTTTATGTGAGCACTCGCGCTCTGAAGTCCGGCAAAGTAACACGTGTCTAATGCACGTATAGACAAAAAGCACCTGCTCCGGCGGTGCTTTTTTTCTTTGTCTGGATAAGTATGCTTTTGTCGGCGGTTACCCGTTTTTTTGGAACGAATTCAGAATCGCTTTGACCATCCCGCCCAAAAATTTCGGCAGCTTAAAGGTATAAAACTTCATTTCTACCCCTCCCGGAGATTTTGTAGCTAATGCCAGTATATTCACTCCGTAACCAGAGAGTGAAAGAAAAAAAGATGACAAGAAAACGACCCTTGTCATCATGTATATGCTTCTGCAGGAACTATCATGCAGATTTAAGCCCTTGATTTTGTTGTGCTCTCCCTCAGTTTGGTGATCGCTGCCGCACGGTCTGCCGAACCGAAAATATAGTTGCCGGCCACCAATACGTTAGCTCCTGCCTCTACGACAAGCGGCGCCGTTGCGTCATGGATCCCACCGTCCACTTCCACGTCGATCTCGGTCAGCCCCCGTTCGTCCAACCGTTTGCGCAATTCCCGGATTTTCGGGATGACCTCCTGAATAAACTGCTGGCCGCCAAAGCCGGGATTGACCGTCATCAGCAGCACAAGATCCACATCAGACAGGACGAAATCGATCATCGACAGCGGCGTGGCCGGATTCAAGACGACCCCCGCCTTGACGCCCTGATCCCGAATCAAATGGATAGTCCGATGCAAATGCGTGCATGCTTCCGCATGTACGGTGATCATTGCAGCGCCGGCACGCGCAAAATCCGGAATATATGCATCCGGCCGCTCAATCATCAGGTGAACATCCAGCGGCAGCTTCGTATGGGGACGAATCGCGTCGACAACGAGTGCCCCGAATGTCAGATTCGGCACGAAATGGCCGTCCATCACATCGACATGAATCCAGTCGGCGCCGCCCTGCTCGACCGTGCGCACCTCCTCTCCCAGCTTCGCAAAATCAGCTGAAAGTATCGAAGGTGCAATTTTTAGAGTTGGCATGATTCAATACCTCCGCTTCCTGTCCTTCAACTCGTCAAAAAACAGCTCGTAATGAGCATAGCGGCTGCTGAACAACTGCCCTGTTTCAGCAGCGCCGCGCACTGCGCAAGATGGCTCGCTGCGGTGCAAGCATCCCCTGAATTTACACTGTTCCGCCAGCGGAACAAATTCCCGGAAACAGCTGCCCAAATCGTCTGTTTCCACATTGGCGAAGTCCAGCTGGCTAAACCCCGGCGTATCCAGAACGACACCGCCCGATTGCAGGGGAATCAGCTCCACATGGCGGGTCGTATGCCGTCCTCTGCCCAGTCTCATGCTGATCTCGCCGGTTTCCATTTCCTTGCCCGGTACCAGCGCATTGATCAGTGAGGATTTCCCGACCCCCGACTGGCCGGCTAAGACAGCCGTCCGCCCATTAATCGCCTCTTCCAATGCACGCAATCCCATTCCGGAACGCACACTCGTTTCAATCACGGCATAGCCGATTGCTTCGTACATTTGTTTCGTCTGCACAAGATGTGCCTCTGCTTCCTCATCGGCCAAGTCTGCCTTCGTCAGGCAGATGACTGCGTCAAGTCCGGCATGCTCGATATGAACCAGAAATTTGTCCAGCAGCTGCCAGCTTAAAGCGGGCTCGGCCACAGAGAACACAAGGACAGCCACATCCACGTTGGCAACAGGAGGCCGAACAAGGAAGGAGCTGCGCGGTTTCACCTCTACAACCGTTCCTTCCTTCGGACTGCTCAGCTCAATCTGAACGCGGTCTCCTACGAGCGGGGTGATGCCGCGTTTCTTGAAAACCCCTCTCGCTCTGCATTGAACCGTGTCGCCTCCCTGTTCGAGGAGCACATAGTAGTATCCACTTAATGCCTTGACGATTTTCCCTTCTGGCATTAATCCGTATCCTCCGTCACTGGTTCGTCTGCGCTATGGGTGTGCGCCTGCTCGTGTGAAGATTCCAGATCGCTGTCTGACGAAGAATCTCCATCCGGCGTGCTTTCCGTTCCGGTATTCGCTGGAACGGATGTACCCGCTTCACTCATATTCGGCGCCGGCGCATGCTGATTCAAGGCGTCTTCATACGTCACGGTAAAGCTGTCGCCGAACTTGTCGTTTACATAGTAGCGGATAATCGCGTCTTTGTTCGGAGAGACAACGACGGTAATCGGCAGGGACACCCTCTCCTTGATTTCTCTTGTGTCCCATTCCCTGTCCTCACCGCGCGCATCGCTGTAGACTATGCGAATGGTCGACGGCTCGCCTTCCACTTCAGGCTCAATTTCGATAACCCTGGTCGGCATGAGAGCATCCTCCGGATAGCCCTCGCTGACATAGATCGTAATCTTCTCGCCTTTAGACACCATCTCGCCGCCTCTGTACGGATGCTGCATATAGACGATGCCCTTCTGGACAGAGTAGTCCGTTCCGGTTTTCACCTCATACTGGAGGCCGTTCCTTTCCAGAATCGATTCAGCTACATTTTGCATGTATCCAACCACGTTAGGCATCTCGAACGTATCCAGCCCTTTGCTGATGACGAGGTGAAGCTCGTCGGTCTTCGGATTGAACGACTCGCCGGGCAGCGGGCTTTGCTCCAGAATGGTGCCGACTTCCTCTTCGCTGAACTCTTCCTCCACTGTAACCAGTTCCGGATTAAGCCCGTAGGCGGCAAGCTCGCGCTCGACCCTCTCCCAGCTTTGGCCTACAAGCTCCGGCACGTCCAAGAGCTCCGGCCCGAGGCTGACATACAGCCTTACTGTGGAATTCTCGTTCACTACCATATTGCGCGGCTCCTGATCATATACGATGCCCTTCTCCACGTCATCCTTGTACTGCTCGATGATCGGGTCGGCAACCAGATTGAATTGCTCCAATGTGCGTATCGCTTCCTCCTGCTCCATGCCGATCACCTCCGGCACATCCACTTCGGGCACATCAAGCAAATTCAATACCAGCTTAATGCCGTACCATGCTCCGAAGATCGCTACAGCCAATATCGCGATCCAGACGCCAGCCAGAATCAGCGGTCGTTTCCAGCGCTTCTCGTCGTGTTCTTCCGCATGGCTGCGCGTGCGATCCCCGCCCACATACGTATCTTCAAGGCTTGTTTCGGACTTGTAGTTTCCCCGTATCGCCGGCATGATGATCGTCCGCTGCTCATCGTCCTCTCCGTCATGCGAGGAAACAGCCAGCTTCGGTTCGTGGCTTCTTCTAGGGTCCAGCGCGGTTTCCAAATCCGCAAGCATTTCCTCTGCCGTCTGATAGCGCTCCGCAGGATTTTTTCTTAATGATTTCAAGATGATATTTTCCACACTTTGCGGCAGCATCGGATTAATCTGCTTAGGATCTTCGAAATCCTCCTGCAAATGCTTCAACGCAACGCTGATCGGGCTTTCTCCGATAAACGGCAAGCGGCCCGTGACCATCTGATAGAGCACGACACCGAGCGAATACAAGTCGGAGCCGGTTCCCTGCTGCACCCCCTTGGCGTGCTCAGGGGAAAAATAATGCACCGAGCCAAGCACAGCGCCGGTCTGTGTAATGTCGGAGGAAGTGGCTGCTCTGGCTATACCGAAATCGGTCACCTTCACTCTGCCGTTTTTGCCGATCAGAATGTTGTGCGGCTTGATATCCCGATGAATAATCTGATTATGATGGGCGTGCGCAAGCGCATCGCAAATTTGGCTTGCGATGTGAATCGCATCTTCTACCTGCAGCGGCGCCTGTTCCTTAATGCGGTCGTTCAAATTATGCCCTTCTATGTATTCCATAACGATATAATGAACTTCATCCTGCTGACCGACATCATAGATGCTGACGACATTCGGATGGGACAAGGAAGCAGCCGCTTGCGCTTCTCGGCGAAAGCGGCGGATAAAGTCCTCATCATGCACAAACTGCTGACGCAGCACTTTGATGGCTACCTGACGATGCAATAATAAATCCACGCCCCTGTACACAATGGCCATGCCGCCGCCGCCGATCCGTTCGACAACTTCGTAGCGGCCTCCCAGCTCGCTTCCGATCATGCACTTGCCCCTCCTTCCATCGCTTCATTCGCCAGCAGCACAACCGTCACATTGTCATCGCCGCCAGCTTCCAGTGCGCTTTCTACCAAGCGATCCGCCTTCTGCTCGAGAGAATCGGTATTTCTTACGAATTCGGAAATCCGATCTTCCCCAACCATGCTGGTCAAGCCATCACTGCAAATAAGAAGCAGGTCGCCGGCTTTCCAATCATGAAGCCTGACATCCGGATCGACGAACGGGTCTGTTCCCATTGCTTTCGTCAAGATGTTGCGCCGCGGATGTGTAGCCGCTTCTTCTGCTGTAATCTGGCCGCTCTTGACCAGCTCGTTGACCAGGGAGTGGTCTTCCGTCAATTGAAGCACCGCTTGCTCTGTGCACAGATATATCCGGCTGTCGCCAATATGTGCGGCGAGCAGCCACTCTGAATTGGCAAGAACGACCGCAATGGTCGTTCCCATTCCGCTGTATGCCGGGTTAGATGATGCCAGTTCGTAGAGCTTGTGGTTGGCGGCATGGATGGCAGTCCGAAGGAAATCCTCGCATTGTTCGGTCGACGTGTCCCTGGAAATCTCCAGCAGCTGCTCCTGAAGTACGGAAATCGCCATTTGGCTGGCAACGTCGCCAGCCTTGTGGCCCCCCATGCCGTCTGCGACGATCGCCAGTGTCAAGCCGTTCCAGTCCGTATTCACCCATGAGCTGTCCTCGTTGATCTGCCTGACCTTTCCAACGTCCGTCTTGTTGACTGCTTTCAATGAACCTCACCTCTTACTCGACTCCATATGCTTTGCCCGCAGCTGTCCGCAGGCAGCTGCAATGTCGTGTCCCTGTTCCCGGCGAATGGTCGTATTGATCTTCTTGCGGTCCAATATTCGCTTGAATTCAAAAATGTCCTCTCTCGGTGTGCGCACATAGTCACGCTCCGGCACGTAATTGACCGGAATCAGATTGACGTGGCACAGCATGCCCTGCAGCACATCCGCCAGCTCTTCCGCATGCTCCGGCTGATCGTTGACGCCGCCAATCAGAGCATATTCAAAGGTGATCCGCCTGCCTGTCTTTTCGATGTAATACCTGCACGCTTTCATGACATCTTCGAATGGAAATCTCCTATTGACCGGCATAAGCTTGGAGCGCAGCTTGTCATTCGGTGCGTGTATCGAAATCGCCAGATTGATTTGCGTCATCTCATCGGCAAACCGGTAAATGTTCGGAACGATGCCGCTGGTGGATACCGTAATGTGACGCTGGCCAATATTCAAGCCATGATCGTCATTGATGATGCGGAAGAAATCCATCGTGGCCTCGTAATTCTCGAATGGCTCTCCGGAGCCCATCACGACAATGCTGCTGACGCGTTCTCCTGTGCTGTCCAACAGACGCTGGGCTTCCAGCACCTGCGCCACAATCTCGCCAGGCTCCAAGTTCCGCTTGAGCCCGCCGAGCGTGGAAGCGCAAAACGTACAGCCGATTCGGCATCCGACTTGTGTGGTCACGCATACGCTGTTGCCGTAATCGTGCCGCATCAGCACGGTTTCTATCGCGTGACCGTCATGCAGCCCGAACAAAAATTTCACCGTACCGTCCTTGGACGCCATGCGGGTAATTTCATCCAGCGTGACAAATCCGAAGTGCTCTTCCAGCTTTGTACGCAAAGGCTTGGGCAAATTGGACATCTCTTCAAAGCTCGAAGCGCGCTTGACATACAGCCAATCGAAAATCTGGCCAGCGCGAAATGCGGGCTCGCCCTGCTCCTTCGCCCAGCTTTTCCAGCCGTCCAAGGTCAAATCATATACGAAAGGTTTCATCGTTTCACATCCAATTTTTTTACTACTAGTGTAGCTTATCCGTTCCATTTTAACACTTCCGGGTAAAGCTGGCTATATAAAAGCCGTCGCTGCCGAAGTGATGCGGCAAGATCTGAACAGCCGCTGACGATGAATCGTTCGCTAAAGCGGGGCCTAATCGGGAGCCCAAGCTGTGATCCGGTTCGAAGGAAGCGTTCCCGTTCAGGAACGCCTCACATACCTGCTCGTTCTCGCTGCGCTCGATTGTGCATGTGCTGTAGACGAGCCGCCCCCCGGGCTTGACGAGCGGTGCGAGCGCCTGCAGCAGCTCCAGCTGCAAGGAGGCCAGCGACTCAATCTCGCGCGCGTCCTTTCGCCATTTCAGATCCGGCTTGCGGCGAATGACGCCCAGCCCCGAGCACGGGGCGTCCAGCAAAATCCGGTCGAAGGTTTCGGCCGCGAAATGCTCGGGCAGCTTCAAGGCGTCTTCCACCATCGGCTTGACACATTGAAGACTGAGTCGTTCTGCCTGACTGCGTACAAGCTGCTCCTTGTGGGCGTGAATATCGTTCGCCCACAGCTCGCCCTTATCTTCCATAAGCTCTGCAAGATGCGTTGTTTTCCCGCCGGGAGCCGCGCAGGCGTCCAACACTTTCATCCCCGGTTCCGGACACACAGCCCGGGCGACCAGCATCGAGCTCTCGTCCTGGATGGAGCATTCCCCTCCCTCATACCAAGAGGTATGCGCCATGTTGCCTGCACCCTTCACGACGATGCCGTCGGGTGACAAGGCGGAGGGCTCGCAATCCACCTTAGCCTCGCGCAGCATCTCCAGCAGTTCCTCGCGAGTGCGGCGCAGCCTGTTAACCCGTATGCTTACCTTCGGAGGCCGATTGTTCGCTTCGCAAATCGCTTCTGTCTCCTCTTCGCCGAATTGCCGCAGCCAGCGCTCCACCAGCCATTCCGGATGCGAGTGCCTGATCGCGATCCGCCTTGCAGGCGGTGCATCGCTCGCTGCCTGCAGCAGACCATCTTGTGAACGAAGCGCGTTGCGCAACACGCCGTTGACCATGCCGGAGATGCCGGCATGTCCCCGCCGCTTGGCCAAATTGACAGCCTCATGAACGACCGCGTGTACGGGGATTCGGTCCAGATACGCAAGCTGATAAAAGCTGAGCCGAAGCAAATTGCGCACCCATGGCTGCAAGCTGTCGACTCCTTTCTTGACAAAGCGATTCAGCATGTAATCCAGCGTATTCAGGCGCTGGATGGTCCCATAGACCAGCTCAGTCGCCAAGCCTTTATCGGCTGGGGACAACCGGCTGTTCGACAGCCGCTGGTTAAGCAGCAGATTGCTGTAAGCCAGTTCCACTTCAACCTCAGTCAGCACATCCAGCGCCAGCGCTCTGGCTGTCGTATTGCGGGCAGCGGCCGATTTCTTATTCATGAGGCGCTGCCTCCCAATACAGTGCCGGCAGCCAGCTTTCCGCCCTTTAACCACTCGCTGGTCGGCATCGGACGTTTGCCTTGGGGTTGGATGTCAAGCAAGGCCAGGTGCCCCGTTCCGGTCTGAACGACAATGCGCCCGTCTTCCGCTGATACGACAGCGCCTGCGGGTCTATGTACATCTGGAGCGGCATCCGTTCGAACTACTTCCGTTCGCCATATTTTCCATACCTGCCCGTCCAAGGTGGTGAACGCCACCGGCCACGGATTCAGGCCGCGAACCTGATTGTGGATCGCTGCAGCCGACTTCGACCAGTCGATCCGCTCATCCTCGCGCGTGATGTTCGGCGCGTAGGAGGCAAGCGCATCGTCCTGAGGCTCTCTAGACGCTGTGCCGGCAAGCAGCTTCGGCACTGTCTCTATCAGCAGCTCCGCTCCTGCAGCACTCAGCTTGTCATGCAAGGTACCGGTAGTGTCCTCCGAGGTGATCGGCACCTCTATCTTGCTGATCATATCGCCAGTATCCAAGCCTTCGGCCATATACATAATGGTAACGCCTGTCTTCGACTCGCCGTTTATAACCGCATAATGAATGGGCGCTCCTCCTCTATACTTGGGGAGCAGAGAGGCGTGTACATTAATACAGCCGAACTGCGGCAGCTCCAATACGGATTTGGGCAAAATTTGCCCGTATGCGGCTGTCACAATCAAGTCCGGCCGAAGTCTTCGGATGTCCTCTACGGATTCGGGTGCCCGCAGCTTCTCCGGCTGCAGAACGGGGATGCCATGCTTCTCCGCTGCTGCCTTCACCGGCGGAGGCGTCAGCATGCGCTTGCGCCCCTTTGGCCGGTCTGGCTGGCTGACGACTGCCGCAACCTCATAGCCTGCATCAAGCAGCGCCTCCAGGGCGGTTACGGCAAAATCGGGCGTTCCCATAAAAACAATACGACATTTATTCCCCGACATGTCTCGGTTCTTCCCTTTCGTAAATGCGTTCGGCGATATCGGTGAACAGTACGCCGTTCAAGTGATCTATTTCATGCTGAAACACGCGGGCGAGAAAGCCCTCTGCGTCGATGACCAGTTCTTCGCCATGGCGGTTCAAGCCTTTGACCTTGATTTTGTCATAACGCTTGACATCGCCGTTCACCCCAGGGATGCTTAGACAACCTTCGGGTCCGACCTGCTCCCCGGAGTACGCCAGGATCTCCGGATTAATCATCTCAATCAGCTCGCTGTCCTCCTCGGCTGTATCAATGACAATCACCCTTTTCAAGATGCCAATCTGCGGTGCGGCCAAGCCTACGCCCGAAGCCTCGTACATCGTTTCCGCCATGTCGTCCAACAATTTGTGGATGTTGGGCGTTATTTTGGGAACCGGTCTGCTCGTTTCACGCAAGATCGGGTCCGGTTCTTTCACAATGACTCTGATAGCCAAAGGTGCCACCTTCCTTATTTGAAAATATCAAACTGCCACTTCACATTTTCGCTCATAGCATGACCTGCGGGTTCATGTCCGTCGAGAGCTGTACCTGATGCTTCTTCAGCCATTCGTCCAGGCTGTCTGTCGCTGCTCTTATTTTCTCGGGAATCCTTGGTTCATGCCGATATTTTAACATGCATTGAAATCGATATCTATCTTTGATGCGCGGAATGGACGAGGCAACAGGCCCCAGCACTTCCACTCTCCCTGAGGTGCGAACCTCGCTGACACCTTGCTCGGCCAAGGCATGAATGAGCCGTTCGCCTGTCTGAAGAAGGACGGGAATGTCCGGGTGGGAGAACGTAATCAGCGCAAGGCGAGAATATGGCGGATAAAGGCCGCTCTGCCTGTGTCTCATTTCCCTGGCGAAAAAAGCGCTGTAGTCGTGCTTGGCTGCCATTTCCACGCTGTAATGGTCAGGATGGTAGGTTTGAATGACAACTTCGCCGGGAAGCTCGTGTCTGCCGGCCCTGCCCGCAACCTGTGTCAGCAGTTGAAAGGTTTTTTCGGCTGATCGGAAATCCGGCAAATTGAGAACCGTATCCGCAGCAATAACGCCTACCAGCGTCACATCGGGAAAGTCGAGCCCCTTCGCCACCATCTGGGTGCCAAGCAGGACGTCTGCCTCCTTCTCCCGGAACAGATTCAGCCATTTCTCGTGGCTGCCCTTTTCGCCAGTCGTGTCCACATCCATACGTATGACTCGAATGTCGGGAAAATGCTTATACAGTTCTTCTTCTACCTTCTGGGTGCCAGTGCCGAAAAAGCGAATGTGGCGGCTTTGACAGCCTGGGCATTCTCCCGGCTCCTTCTCCGTATACCCGCAATAATGGCAGCGAATTTGCCCAGCCCTGCGGTGGTACGTCAGCGAGATATCGCAGTGCGGGCATTGCACGACATACCCGCATGAACGGCACATGACGAATGTGGAGTAGCCGCGCCTGTTCAACAGCAGCACCATCTGTTCCCTGCGCTCCAGGCGTTTGGCGATCCCCTCGTACAGCCGGCGGCTGAACATCATGCGATTGCCTTCTCTCAATTCCTCTCGCATGTCAACAACATGGATTTGCGGCAACGGCCTGTCCATCACTCTGCGCTTCAATGTCAACAGGCGCAGAGGCGGCGTGCTTCCAGAAGGAAGGGTGCGTTCAGACCGCTCGCCGGCGGCAGATGCTGCGGCTTCTCTCTGCTCATGCTGCAGCGCGGCTGCATACGTCTCGATGGAAGGGGTTGCCGAACCAAGCACAACGACTGCCCCATGATGCAGCGCACGTTGCACTGCCACTTCGCGAGCATGGTATTTGGGGCTTTCTTCCTGCTTGTAAGACGATTCATGCTCCTCGTCAATAATAATCAGACCTAGTCTGGTGAACGGCGCGAATACTGCGGACCTTGCGCCCACAGCGACTTGTGCCGTACCGTAACGAATTTTCCGCCACTCATCATATCGTTCTCCTTGCGACAAGCGGCTGTGCAGGACCGCAACCAGGTCGCCGAAGCGGCTTTTGAAGCGTTCTACCATTTGGGGCGTTAGAGAAATCTCGGGGACAAGCACAATTGCCTCCTTGCCCATAGACAGGCAATCCTCTATCGTTTGCAGATAGATCTCTGTCTTGCCGCTTCCCGTTACGCCATGCAGCAAAAACCGATGGGCATCGCCCGATTGCACTGCATGCTTAATAGTATCGTAAGCAGCCTGCTGCTCCGATGTCAGCTGCAGCCGGTGGCTTGCCTTAAATTGCCGCCCGGCATAGGGATCCCGCCAGATCTCGGCTTGCTTGATGACTAGCATCCCCTTATCGGCCAGCCCTTTCACGGTACCAGCAGAAATGCCAAGTGCTGCGATTAGCTCGCTAAGCAGGACCGGACCGCTGCTGTCACGCAAGTAGTCAAGCACCTCGAGCTGACGAGGGGCACGTCTTGCCAATTGCGCGAGCGCCTCCGGAGACAGGGGCACATCGGTCGGATAAACGGCGAGCTGCTTCTTCTTCCGAAGCCGATCGGACACAGTCTGCTGCTCTTCCAACCAGCCGAGCTTCATCCAGCGTTTCAATACAGCGGAAGACGCGGGGAATTGCTCGATCAGGCTAAGCAGATCATAGTAGCCTTTTCGGGCAATGCATGCATACAGGCCTGAATCCTCCTGCTGCATGCGCCCCCTGGCATCCTCGTCTAATTCATCCGGCAGCACTGCCAAACGCTTGTACTTCGCCTTCAATGCCCCCGGGAGCATAGACTGCAAAGCAAGCAAGGACGGACACACATACTCCCGTCCCATCCATATGCCTAGCTTCACCAACTCGCTTGTAAGCGGGGGAGCGGGGTCCAGTACCGAGCCAATCTCTTTCAGCTTGGCCGGATTCATCTCACTCACGTCGGCCATTCCAACAACGAATCCCTGCAGCAGGCGGTTGCCGAATGGGACCGCCACCCGGCTTCCCACTTCGACCCAATCTGCCAGGAGCGGAGGAATGCGGTAATCGAACGGCCGATCCGTCTGCTTGGCCGGCACATCCACGATCACGTTTGCAATCATTCGTCCTGCACCTCTGCCGCAGCGGTTGACTGATTTGCCGCGTGAGCCGCCATTCGTTCAGCCGCCAAGGTCAGCAGCCGCTTGGCCGCTTCCTGCTTGCTCATCGCCGGAAGTGCGGCGACAAGCCCTTCCGGGCCATAAATTTCGAGCACATTGGTATCCGTGCCGAAGCCAGCGCCTTCCAACAGCACGTTGTTCGCGGCGATCAGGTCACAGTTTTTGCGCCGCAGCTTGTCCATCGCATATTCGGCGGCTTCTCCCGTCTCTGCGGCGAAACCTATGACAAATCCGCTGTAGCCGCTATGACCGATTGTGTGCAAAATGTCAGGCGTTCGTTCCAATTCCAGCATGAGAGAATCTTCCTGTTTTTTGATCTTGCGCGAAAAAACATGCTTCGGCCGATAATCGGCTACCGCTGCAGCCTTGACGACCATGTCGTTGGCAGACAGCCGGCCCATCACGGCTTCCAGCATCTGTTCTGCTGATTCGACCTCAATCCGTTCCACTCCGGGCGGTGTTGCAGCCGTCGCATTTGCCGCGATAAAGGTGACCTTCTGCGCTCCAAGCTCTTGTGCTGCTGCCGCTATAGCTGCTCCCATCTTGCCGGACGAATCGTTGCCCAGATAGCGAACCGGATCGATCCGCTCGCGCGTTCCCCCGCCAGTCACCAATATCCGCTTGCCGGCCAGCGGTTTATGGAGATCATTCGCATGGGCATCCACTTGCGCAAAATGTTCCGCGATCCGCTCAACGATTTGCTCAGGCTCCGCCATTCGCCCTTTGCCCGTATAGCCGCAAGCCAGCGCTCCGGTGCCAGGCTCAATGAACAGTACGCCTCTGCGCATAAGCGTGTTCATGTTTTGCTGTACAGCCGGATGGGTATACATGTGTACATTCATGGCAGGAGCGACCATCACCGGGCAGGTTGCCGCCAACAAGGTTGTGCTGACGATCTCGTCCGCCAACCCGTGGGCAAGCTTCGCCAATATATTCGCCGTGGCCGGCGCGATGACGATTAAATCTGCGCTGTCCGCCAAATCGATATGCTGCACGACAGCCGGATCCTTCTCATCGAACGTGTCAGTTGCTACCGGATGGCGTGTGATCGTCTGAAAGCTGAGTGGCGTCACAAACTGTGCTGCCCCATTCGTCATCATCACACGCACCTTGGCTCCTGCCTGGGTCAGTCTGCTTGCCAGCGTCAACGCTTTATAGCAAGCAATTCCTCCCGCAACACCCAGAACGATTGTTTTCCCTGTCAGCATCTTCATCCCCCGTTTCCATCCGCTGCATGGCCCGTTGCCGAACACCCCTCAATTTCTTGTTGCATGCCTGCTTAGAAAAAAACAACAACCGCTGCGGGTTGTTGATCATTCTTCAGCCTTCAAGCCAGGAATCGGTTTAGGCTTCTTTCGATTTGTTTGCCTTGTTCTCAAACTTCACAATATCGTGATAAATTTCTTCCAGCGCAATGCCTACATATTTGTTCGAATGCGGTCGTCCCAGCTCGCTTCTGGCGCCGTCGCGAAGCTTTCTGGCGCGCTTCGCAGCCGCTACGACCAGGGAATACTTGCTGTCTACCTTCTCCAGCATTTCGTCAATAGACGGATACAACATTTATCTCACCTCTTCTATCCATTTGGTCAAATACGGAAGTACTCGTTCCTTGCGGCAATGCTCGGCCACGATAATGGACAATATGCGTTCGCAAGCGGCATCAATCTGATCATTCTCAACCGCATAGTCATAATGCTTGATTAAGGACAGCTCTTCAACCGCTGTGTCCATCCGCTTATCAATCGTGTCCTTGGATTCTGTCCCTCTTCCGACAATGCGGTTGCGCAGCTCGGAAATGGACGGCGGCGTCAGAAATACAAAGATGCCATCCGGGAACCTCTCCTTCACCTTCAGCGCTCCTTGCACCTCGATTTCCAAAAGCACGTCCTTGCCCGCTTCGAGCGACTGCTGCACAAAGTTCGCCGGAGTGCCGTAATAATTGCCTACGTATTCAGCATATTCCAGCAGTTCTCCCTTGCGAATCATCTCTTCAAACTGCTCCCGGCTGCGAAAAAAATAATTGACGCCCTCCACTTCTCCCTCACGCGGCTTGCGTGTTGTAACGGAGATGGAGTAAGTCAAATCTGTCGCCCTCTTCCGCAGCGCGGAACAGACCGTCCCTTTGCCGACTCCTGAAGGACCGGACAAAACAATCAACAATCCCTTTTCCATCCGCAACTCCCTCATTATTCGTCGTGATCGTCTTCCTTGTTGGACAAACGGTGCGCCACCGTTTCCGGCTGCACAGCAGATAAAATCACATGATCGCTGTCCGTAATGATAACAGCGCGCGTTCGGCGGCCGTATGTAGCGTCGATCAGCATATGGCGGTCTCGCGCCTCTTGAATGATCCGTTTAATCGGGGCGGATTCTGGACTGACGATGGAAATGATTCGATTGGCCGAAACGATATTGCCAAAGCCGATATTGATTAATTTGATATTCATCTCATTTCCCCCATGCATTATTGAATATTTTGCACTTGTTCACGGATTTTTTCAAGTTCTGCTTTCAAGTCTACGATCCATGCGGTAATGCTGGCATGATTCGCCTTCGAACCGATCGTATTAGCCTCGCGATTCATTTCCTGCACCAAGAAATCCAATTTGCGCCCCACAGGCTCACGTTGCTCCAGCATGGAGCGAAATTGCTTGAAATGGCTGGAAAGGCGCGTCAGCTCTTCCTGTACATCCATCCGCTCCGCCATGACAGCCACTTCCATCTGAAAGCGCTGCTCGTCCAGGGCATGCGGGTTTTCGAGTAGCTCTCGAATCCGTTCCCGCAGCTTGTCCTTATTCTCCCTCACTGCTTCCCCGCTCTTCCCCTGAATGCTGGCATGCAGCGATTGTGCCGCTAGAAGACGGGAGAGCAAATCCGCACGAAGATGATCACCCTCCCGACGCCTCATTGCCGCTACTCCGTCCAGCGCCTCTTCCAAGCATGCCCGAAGCTTCTCCTCCAGCGCCTCATCGTCTACAGCCAGCGCCGGCTCTTGCACGAAGATTCCCTCTACTTGAAGCAGGTCGCCAAGCTGCAAAGCATGAGGCAAGCCTAGCCTCTCGGCGATCTCCGCTGACGCAGCCCAGTATCCTTCGATTTTCGCCCAATCCACTTGAGGCGTGCCTGCGGTTTCCGCTTCCCGCTCTATCGATAAAAACACTTCGATTCTGCCGCGCTTTAGCCTGCCTTGCACCGTACGTTTGATCAGATCCTCGAACCGCGTCATGTCTCGGGGAAATCTCACAACGGTTTCCAGGTAACGATGGTTGACCGAACGGACTTCAATCCGTATCGCAAATCCGCCAATGGTCCGTTCCGCTTGACCGAATCCTGTCATGCTCTCTATCATCGGCATCACATCCATTACCCTATTTTAGTTTATTTTGAAAGGGGGGACAAGTGGAAGTTGGAACGGTTAGTTTTTTCCCATACATAGCGGGTCAATTCCGCTGTCATATGATAAGACATAAAAGGTGTCATCAGATAAATCCCGTTGAAGTACGGCAGCGCCTCATCCAGCAGCTCCTTCGCAATTTGCACGCCCATCGCACGCCCCTCTTCCCCCCGCAGTCCAGCCATGCGGCTGCGCACATGGTCCGGTAGACGAATGCCAGGCACCTCGTTATGCAGGTACTCGGCATTTCCCCCGCTTGCCAGCGGTGCGATGCCCAGGAAAATCGGGATGCGCAAATGCTTGGTCGCGTCATGGATATCATGGATAAGAGCCGCATCATACACCGGCTGCGTCATAATATAGTCGGCGCCGGCCTCAATCTTGCGCTCCAGACGCTGCACAGCCTTGTCCAGATGCTTCACATTCGGATTGAATGCCGCTCCGACCACGAACTGCGCCTTCTGCTTCAGCGGCTTCCCGGAGAAGGCGACACCCTCGTTCAGCTGCTTGATCATGCGGATGATCTCAAAGGACGTGAGGTCATACACGGAGCTCGAGCCGGGCAGGTCGCCAAATTTCGCCGGGTCGCCCGTCACGGCAAGCACATGGTTGATGCCAAGCGCGTCGAGTCCCATCATATGCGACTGGGTGCCGATCAAATTCCGGTCGCGGCAGGCGATGTGGACAAGAGGCCGAATGCCAAGTTTGTCGCGAAGCAAATACCCGAGCGCCAAGTTGCTCATTCGCGTGACCGCCAGCGAATTGTCAGCCATCGTCACAGCATCGACGCCTGCTTCCTTCAATGCCTCTGCACCTTCCATGAACTTGTCTATGCTCAAATCCCGAGGCGGGTCAAGCTCCACGATAACCGTGTGCCGCTCCATAACGGTATCGACAATCGACGGAGCTTCATCCGGTTGGATAGACCAAGGCATCGCTGCGCTTGCGACCGCCTCCTTGCTGTCATTCGGCTCCTCTGTTTGTACAGGGACTGCAGCCGATCCGAGCGCAAGCTCCTTCTTCTGCGGAATGTAATTCTGCAGGGCCAGAGCCATCGCCTTCACATGCTCAGGGGTTGTGCCGCAGCAGCCCCCTATAATCCGCGCCCCCAAATCGGCAAATTGCCGTGCGCATTCAGCGAAGTAATCCGGTGTGGAAACATACGTATACTTGCCGTCCACATAATCCGGAATTCCCGCATTCGGGAAGACTGATACCGGGAGAGATGACGCTTCCGAAAGGCCGACTTCGCCAACTTCGTCAACGGCCGACTGCGCTTCCACCTCTGCCCGAAAGCGTTCGAGATTGCGAAGCATGCCGTTCGGTCCGCTTCGGCAGTTGAATCCGATGACATCCGCCCCTTCCGCGGCAAGTCTGGAGAACGAGTGGGCGAGCGTATACCCGTCCGTCGTGCGTCCGACATCCTCGGCGGCAAGCTGGCAAATGATCGGCAGATCGCTCTTGGATCTTGCAATGCGCAAAGCTATCAATATTTCTTCCAAATCGAAGAAGGTTTCCAATATCAGAGCATCTACGCCCTCATTCAGCAGCACCCCGATTTGCTGCTCAAAATCTTGCTTGATCGTTTGCTGACTTACGTTCTTCCGCTTGCCCGCGCGAATGGAGCCGACAGTGCCCGCAACGTACGCGTCAGCGCCAACCGCTCCCCTGGCAATTTGCACCGCTTTGCGATTAATCGCTTCCGTCTCGCCTTCCAAGCCGAATTTGGCGAGCCGTTCTCTTGTCGCGGTGAATGTATTCGTTTCTATCAATCTCGCGCCTGCCTCGTAATAGCTGCGATGCACGTCCGCGATCACTTCAGGCCTTGTCAAGTTCAACTCTTCATAAGAAATGCCAACAGGGAACCCAAGCTGATACAAATACGTTCCCATGGCTCCATCGCCGACAAGCATGCCGCTTGCCAGCACTTCACGCAGATCCGGTTTTCTCATTAAACTCCCACCTATCCCAATTGTACGAATCCATAGACCATAACTTCTCCATCTGTCTATCGTTTGCCTCCACGCTCAAGCGCAAACAGTTTCAGCAGCCCGCGATAAAGCGAGCAAACGGGTAAATCGCTTTATTCCGACAGCTTGCCCGAATACACTTCCGCAGCCGGTCCTGTCATAAACACGCGATTGCTTGCCTCGTCCCACTCGATCAACAGTTCCCCGCCCGCAAGAGATACGGTAGCGCTGCGGTCGCTTATGCCGTTCAACGCGGCAGCGACCACGGTCGCACAAGCCCCTGTGCCGCACGCCAAGGTAGGCCCGGCTCCGCGTTCCCATACCCGCATATCGATGTAGTTTCTATTGCGCACCGTCATAAACTCCACATTCGTCCGTTTCGGAAACAACGGATGATTTTCAAGCTTCGGTCCCCAAGTGTGCAGATCAAAATGCAGCGCATCCTCCACCAGGATGACACAGTGGGGGTTCCCCATCGATACCGCTGTAAAGCGAAAGGTTTCGCCGTCCACCTCAATCGCTTCGTCCTTGACCAGCGCCTGGTCCAAAACAGTCGGGATATCCAAGCCATTCAGCACCGGCTCTCCCATATCCACCCGAACTGCAGCCGCTTTACCCGCTTCTGCCCGAATAGTCACGGTCTGTATGCCGCCGCCAAGCGTGGCGATCTGGATCGATGTCTGCTCGCCGACTAATCCATGGTCATATACATACTTGGCCACACATCGAATGGCGTTCCCGCACTGTTCCGGCTCCGAGCCATCCGAATTGAAAATGCGCATTTGAAAGTCTGCCTCAGCCGAAGGCAAAATAAAGACTAGACCATCAGCTCCAATTCCGAAATGGCGGTTGCATAAACGGATCGCCAGCTCTCCTGCCTCATCCGGAAGCTCCTGATATCCATAAAGCATGATAAAGTCGTTGCCCAAACCATGCATTTTCGTAAAATTCATATTCCTTCTCTCCTCGCTCCACTTGTGCAACCTAAGTTATTCCTCTTATTGTAGCGCAAACCAACACATTTGAGTAGCCATATCAACCAGAGTATCTGCAAGATAAAAAGCTGTCCCTCATCTAGCGAGTCAGGGACAGCTTTGGTGCTTTTCTGTTTTTATTGCAGCCGTGGGCAACTTGAATTGCCCTTAGCGGGAAACTGGGCTGCCTGCCGGTCCGCCGTAACGAAGCGTACGCTTCGGGCGTCTGCGGCCGCCGAGCACGCTGCCGATGCCGAACAATATGGTCGGTACCGCAGCCAGGACGAGGACGAGCATCCAGTCGCGCAGGGCCAAATCAACCGTCTTGAAGATCGGCTGGAGCGGCTCGAGATACATGACGCACAGCATCAGCACAACGGAGGACAGGACAGCGAACACCAGCGCCTTGTTCTCCAATAGCTTGCGGTGAAAGATAGAGCGGGAGCTGCGGCAATCAAAGACATGAATCAACTGAGCCATAACTAATGTAGCGAAGGCAACCGTTTGCGCTTTGGCCAAATCATTCGTTTCGTTCAGCGCAATCCAGAAGGCGGCTAGCGTGCAGATGCCGATCATGACGCCGCGGCTGATAATTTTCCAGCCAAGCCTGCGAGCGAAGATGTTCTCCTTCGGCGATCTCGGCTTCTGCTTCATCAGATCGTCTTCTGCCTTATCGACCCCAAGCGCTAGGGCAGGCAAGCCGTCGGTCACTAGATTTACCCACAGGATTTGTATCGGGACGAGCGGCAAGGGCATGCCCATCATCATCGCCAGGAACATCGTCATGATCTCCCCAACGTTGGATGCGAGCAAGTACCGGATAAACTTGCGGATATTCTCATAGATGCCCCGGCCTTCCTCAATGGCCGCAACAATCGTCGCGAAGTTGTCATCGCTAAGAACTAGCGCAGATGCTTCCTTCGTCACGTCCGTCCCTGTAATGCCCATCGCAATGCCGATATCCGCAGATTTGATAGCCGGAGCATCGTTGACCCCATCTCCGGTCATAGCTACTACGTGGCCTTTGCGCTGCAGCGATTTGACTATCCGCAGTTTATGCTCCGGCGAAACGCGCGCGTACACGTATACTTGGTCTACCTGCTCATCCAGCTCGTCATCGCTCATATTGGCCAGCTGACGGCCATTCAGCACAAGCCCTTTCTCCGGCAGCAAGCCTAGCTGCCTGGCGATTGCTTCCGCGGTCAGCTGGTGGTCTCCCGTAATCATAACCGTTTTGATGCCGGCCGCTTTACACTTCGAGATTGCCTGCCGAACTTCCTTGCGCGGCGGATCGATCATGCCAGTCAGGCCAACGAAGATCAGTCCCTTTTCCGCATCGGCTTCCTGCTCGCATACTTCTCCCGCTTTTACCTCCCGGTATGCGCTGCCCAAAACCCTAAGGGCATTTTTCGCCATCGCTTCATTGGCAGCAGCCACTTTCTGGCGAAGGGTATCTGTAAACGGGATCACCTTGTCTTCCCACAGGATGTGCGTACAGCGGGAAAGGAGCATATCCGGCGCTCCCTTCGCATACAGAAGCCGCCCCCCTTGGTGCTGAAGCAGTACCGACATCATCTTGCGCTCGGAATCGAACGGAAATTCTGCAATACGGTCATACAGGCCCGATAAGCCGGAGGCTGTTATGCCCGCTTTTGCGCCCAGCACGATAAGCGCACCTTCTGTTGGATCTCCGTTTACGACCCATTCCTGGCGCTCCTTTTTTTTGCCCTGCTTCTTCCCTTCCCCTCCTGCTGGTGCCACAGCCTGTTCGAGCACCGCATTATTGCAGCTGACGGCGATTTGCAGCAGCCGTCTAAGCCCCGAATTTTCGCGAATGTCCACCTTCTGTTTGCCATGCATGATCTGGCCGACCGGCTCATAGCCTTGGCCTGTTACCTCAAGCAGCTGTCCGCCCTGCCATAGATGCGTCACAGTCATTTTGTTCTGGGTCAAGGTACCGGTCTTATCCGAGCAGATCACAGAAGCGCAGCCCAAGGTTTCAACGGACGGGAGCTTGCGCACAATTGCCTTGCGCTTGATCATGCGCTGTACGCCGAGCGCAAGCGCAATCGTAACAATGGCCGGCAATCCTTCCGGTATGGCGGCGACTGCGAGGCTGACGCCGGCAAGGAACATGCCATAGGACGGCTGTCCGTGCAGAATGCCAGCTACAACAACGAGAACCGTCAAGGCAACGGCAACACCGATCAAAATTTTGCCTAGCTGCTCAAGTCTGTGCTGCAGCGGCGTATCCATGGTTTCCGTACTTTGGATCAAGTCCGCTATTTTCCCCATCTCTGTTTGCATGCCTGTTCCAATGACAATCCCTTTGCCGGAGCCCTTCGTCACCATGGTTCCAAGGAAAGCCATGTTCTTCATATCCCCGAGCGGCACATCCTCATCCGCGATTGCATCCGTCCGCTTATGTACTGGCACAGATTCTCCCGTTAATGCGGATTCCTCAATCTGCAGTCCGGACGCTTCCAACATGCGGATATCGGCTGGAATCCGGTCTCCCCCTTCAAACACGACAATATCGCCAGGGACCAGCTCAGATGCCAGCACTTCCATGCGTTTGCCGTCTCTGACTACTTTGGCGATTGGAGCAGAGAGCTCCTTCAGGGCGCGGAGGGAGCGTTCGGCGCGAAATTCTTGAACAAATCCCAAAATCCCATTCATAATAATGATGGCTACAATCGTGATCGCATCCAAGTATTCGCCAAGCAATCCGGATACGAGAGTCGCTCCCATCAGAACGAGCACCATAAAATCCTTGAATTGATTCAAGAATAAGGCAAGCGGGGAAATTGACTTGCCTTCGGAGAGTACGTTGGGCCCGTATTCCGCTTGCCTGTCTTGCACTTCCGCTGCGGTCAACCCTTTGCGCGGGTCAACCCGCTGGATGGCTGCGGTTTCTTCCGCGCTATACTGATACCACCTTCTCTGACTCATCTCGGCCATTCCCTCCCTAAGTCTTGTCTACGCTAAATGTATTCGAACAAGCCGCAAAATATCCCAATCGAATGAGGCACGCTTCCTCAATCTTTCCATTCCTCCGGAATTTAGGTACAATGACAAAGGAACTGGGCTTCGCTGCACAGCACGAAGTCTGGCTGCTGCCGAACTCAATCCAAACATGCATTCGTGCAAACAAATTCGATACTGGAGTTGTCTCTCATGGCCTTAGACGGATTAGTCGTTCGCGCCATTGCCAACGAGCTGCAAGCGTGCGTTGGCGGCCGCATTCATAAAATTCATCAGCCTTCCCCGCACGATATCGTCTTGCAAATTCGTTCCCGCGGCGTTTCCCGCAAGGTCCTGATCTCCGCAAGCCCGACCTATCCGCGCGTTCACGCAACGGAACGAACATTTGTTAACCCGCTTGAAGCGCCGATGTTCTGCATGCTGCTTCGCAAGCACTTTGAAAATGCGGTGATCGAATCCATCCGCCAGGAAGGAGCCGAACGCGTTCTCCACCTGGACGTTCGCCAGTCGGACGAATTAGGAGATATCAATGCGAAGCGCCTGATCATCGAGCTAATGGGGCGTCATAGCAACATCATCATTACCGATCCTTCAACCGGTACGATCGTCGATGGCATACATCATGTCACACCAGCGATCAGCAGTTACCGGGTTGTGATGCCCGGTACTCTGTATACAAATCCGCCAGCGCAGGACAAAGCAGATCCCTTCCAAGAAACGGAGCTGCAATGCCTCGAACGCATGCTGCAAGCAAACGACGAGGAACAGGCCATGAAGGCGTCTGCCTGGCTTGTGCACACTTACAGCGGGATTAGTCCGCTGGCTGCCAGGGAAGTCGTGCATCGAAGCGGTCACAGCATTCACACCGATATGCGAACGTTCGTGCAAGAGCCCGCAAGCGGCCAAAAGCTGGCACATAGCTTCCTGCAGACAGTTCGGCTAGTAGCGGAAAATCACATTGAACCAAACATCACAGCAGACGAGCAAGCAGACAAAAGCTATTTCTCGGCCATCGCATTGTCTCATGTAGACGGCACAGCTGTGCGCTTCCCATCGATTAGCGACTGCTTGGACACTTATTTCGGGGAAAAAGCGGAACGGGATCTGGTGAAGCAAAAAACGGCCGACTTGGAACGCTTCCTGCTAAATGAAATTGCCAAAAATGCGAAGAAAATAGATAAGCTCAAGGAAGCAGCGGCCGATGCCGAGCAAGCGGAGCGATACCGCATTATGGGCGAGCTGATTACGGCTAATTTGTACCAGATGGAACGCGGCATGGAACATATGGACGTCATCAACTACTACGATGAACAGCAAGCACCCATTACCATCCCGCTTGACCCGCAGTTAACCCCGTCGGAAAACGCGCAGCGGTACTTCAAGAGGTACACAAAGGCCAAAAACGGCCGCATTGCGGCGCGCGAGCAATTGGAGTCTGCTTCTGCGGAAATCAAATATTTGGAAAGCGTGCTCGTCCAGCTGCGCAATGCTTCCCTGCAGGATATTGAAGAAATCCGGGACGAACTGGCCGAGGAAGGGTATGTTAGGCAGCGCAACAAAAAAGAGAAGCGAAAAAAGAAAAACAACAAGCCCGCAGTGTCTGGATACCTTTCCAGCGAGGGCATTCCTCTGTATGTAGGGAAAAACAACTTGCAAAATGAGTATGTGACGAACCGAATGGCGCATTCTTCCGATACTTGGCTGCACACAAAGGATATCCCCGGCTCGCATGTCGTCATTCGCAGCCGGGAATACGGCGATGCCACGCTGGAGGAGGCAGCCATGCTAGCCGCTTATTTCAGCCAAGCAAGGGAATCCAGTCAAGTTCCGGTCGACTACACCTTGATTCGCCACGTTCGCAAGCCGAACGGCGCCAAGCCTGGCTATGTCATCTACGACAACCAGAAAACCGTTTATGTTACACCAGACAAGGAACGAATAGATAAACTGAAGCCGTTGAATTCGTAAGACTCCGTTAGAAAAGGGCTGTCCTTTCCGAACGAAACAACTTCGATCGGAGGGGCAGCCCTTTTGCATGAAACGGGATTAAGCTTTACTTGTTAGCCAAAAATTCATCAAATTGCCTTTGCTTCTCTTCAATAATTTTATCCAAGCCTGCGGCTTTCAATTTGGCGATATATTGAGGTACGATTTCTTCCGGGTCTACCGAGCCTGTTTCCAGTGCGTCATCATATTCCTGACGGATGTTGACAACTGCGGCCACTTCTGTCTTCACCGGTTCAGAGTTGAAGGTGAAGCCAAGTGCCGGGGACGGATGTCCGGCGTTATTGAACTCCCGGAACTGTTCCCATTTCTGCGGATCTTCCGAATCCCATACATAGTTCAAAAATTGGCTGCCAAACATCCAGGCGGCGCCAGGCGCATAGTCGCCTTGCTTTTCGGTTGGCGAAATAATTTCGCCATTCCGCGTGTAATGTTCGTTTTCAAGTCCGAAGTTCAGCAAATTGTTCAAGTATTTGTCCGAATGCAGCAGGTTAATGAACATGAGCGCTCGCTCCGGGTTCGCGGAAGTGGAGGAAATTGCCAGCATCGAGCCTGCTGTTTCTGACGTCGCAATCGTACGTTCTGTCAATTCCAGCTGCTGCAGCTTGCCGATCAAGCCTGTTGCCGATGCAAGCTCAGCGTCTTTCCCCGGTTTCAATGGCTGCACGGTCATGAACACATTGCCGTTTTTCAGCGCATCCTGCGAAGAAAGCGTAGTGGTAGTGGCGTCTGCGTTAATATAGCCAGCCAAGAAATACTTGCGTGCTGTCCTCAGGTTTTCCATATATTCCGGATATTCAAAGCGCGGCTTCACAGTCGTATCGTCTCTGTCCTTGCGAATGACCCCTGGAATATTGTTGTCGCCGAGGAAGTCCCAATTGGCCAGGAAGTGCGCATTGACAAAGTCGCCAGGAAGCGCGAACAACGGAATCATTTCCGGCTTGGCTTGCTTCACTTGCTCCAGAATCGGGCCTAGGTCATGAATAGTTTTTACATTGGAGAAATCTAGCCCGAGTTCTTCGGCAATATCGGAGCGGTACACGACACCCCCGCCCGAAGCCAGCTCTTTGTTCGTCGGGATGCCGTAATTCTTGCCGTTAATCTTGGAGCCTTCCAAGAATGCCGGATCCAAGGAATTTACGATAGATTGTCCGGCTTCCGTATTCGCGAGCAGATCATCCAATGCCAAAAATGCGCCCTTGGAGACGTTCACGGAATAGTTGGACCAAGCTGCTGTAAAGTAAATATCCATCGGCTCACGGGATGCGATCATCAGATTGACCTTCTGATCCCATTGTCCCCACTCAATCGGCTGTATATCGATGCTTGCGTTAATCTTTTCCTTCAGATAGCTGTTGATCTCCTCCATGATTCGGTCATGGTCTTTTTGCTTCGTACCAGGGTAGGTGAATGTCAGTTCCACAAAATCCAGGTCTGCCGCTGCATCGCCTCCATTATCGGAAGCATTCGAACTGTCTGAACCGGAATTGCTGTTTGTGCTGCCTGACGTGCTCTGATTGTTGCCGCCACATGCCGCCAGTACCAAAGACATCGTGAAGATGAGCGCCAGCAGCAAGAGCATGCTTTTCTTGGTAGCTTTCATTTCGTAAAACCTCCCTTAAGGTTTGTAAGTGTATGCTAATCCGACCTGGGCCGGTAGTAGCCGCAACTGCTGAAATCAGGGAAATCCTTAACGAGAAAACCTTGTGTGCATATATTCAGACTATTCTGCCGTCCATATGCAAACGCTTACACAGCTATGTTGGTATAAATAATAAAGCGCTTTCATTCCTTTGTACAGCACTATTGTTACCTCTCTATCACCATTATGACTTTGGCCCGATTAAATGGGCCTGGACATAGAAAAAGGAGCTGTTGATTTCCCATGAATCAACAGCTCCTTCTTCATCCTGCTATGATATCCACTTTTTGTATATATATATCCTCTGTTGGCATACTGGGCGGCTCTACATTCGGATTTGCCTTGGGATTCATTTTTACCGGTGCGCTCGCAATATCCTCCACTACGTCCATCCCCTCGGTCACCTTGCCAAAAATCGTATAGTTCGGACGTTCGTTCAGCGAATAGCTGGAAGGACCGGAACAGATAAAAAATTGGCTGCCATTCGTGTTTGGCCCTCCATTGGCCATCGCCACTATCCCTGGCTCATACACATGCGGGGATGGCAGTTCGTCTTCAAAGCGGTAACCAGGTCCGCCTGTACCGTCTCCAATCGGATCCCCCGTCTGGATCATGAAATGCTGGATAATGCGATGGAACGTCACGCCATCGTAAAATCCTTGTTCTGCGAGAAACACAAAGTTATTTACTGTGATTGGCGCGTCTTTGGCAAACAGCTCCAGTGTGATAATCCCCTTGGAGGTATGCAGCTTCGCTGTATAATTACGCTCCGGGTCGATTGTCATTTCCGGCGGTTCCGGCCATTGCATCGCTATCGCCTGTTTGCCGCCATCCCCGTCTTGATTTTGGCCGCAAGCCGCGAGCACCGTCAGGATGCTCACGACGGCCAAGCACTTCATCCATTTGCTCATGGAACATCTGCTCCTTCTTGAATCATTTCTTCTAGCTCTCTCATTTCTCTTGAATTGCCATTGGCTTGTTGCGGATTGCGCTCTTGGTTGCGATTCCCATTGTCAGGCTCTGTTGTTCCATCGTGCTGTTCGCCGCCATTGTGCAGCTCATCCTCATCTGGAAATTCCCCTTCTATCGGTTCCCCGACACCCGGCTCCATTCCACCATTCGCGTCTTCCGGCAATTCCGATTCATTCTCCTCTTCCCCTCCGCCCGGGTTGAGAATATCGTCCAAATCGATATCCGGCAACGTGTCGCTCTGGTCAGGAACGGTGACGGTTACTTGCGACGAAGAATTGCTCTCCAACGGATTCCCCGTCTGATATACACGGACGACGTACGTGTAAGTTTCGCCGGGCAGCACGGTCAAATCCTGAATTTCTGTGACCGGGGTCGTGGTGATCAAAGTAAATTCCTCCTCACCGGAAGCCTTTCGGTAGACGCGGTAACCATCGGCACCTTGTACGGAGGACCAGCTAAGCAACACTTTCGGTTCCAGTTCGTCAGGGAATACCTGCAAATCTTGCACGCCCGGCGGTCTTTTTGCCAGATCTTCTACGCCCTCAGGCTTGGTGAACGGAACGATCTGACGGTCCGCAAGAGATTCCGTCAGCACTTCGGCGAACATCTTGGCTGGGGTGAAGCTGCCTGATGTTACAATATGCTCCTTATCCCTGGCATCATACCCCATCCATACCGAGGCCGTCACTTCCGGCGTATAGCCGACAAACCAGACATCCCAGTAGGCATTGCCTGAATCCACTCCCCCTACTCCCGGTTGAGTGGAACCGGTTTTCCCTGCTGACGGCCGCTGCATTCTGGCGTTAGTGCCCGTACCTTGATGTACGACCCTCTCCAGCATGCGAGTCATATAATACGCAGTTTGCTCACTCATCACCCGCTTCGTATTCGGCTTGTGCTCGTATAAAATGTGGCCATCCCGTGTCTCGACCTTACGCACGGTGAAAGCCTCGTTCCAGATCCCGTGATTGGCAAAGGCAGCGTATGCCTCCGCCATCTCGATCGGAGTCGCTCCGTAGGTAAGCCCGCCCAGCGCAATCGCCAGATTGCGGTCATTCTGCTTGTCAAGCTCAATCCCCAGCTTCTCAGCGAAGGCCATGCCGTTCGCCACACCAATTTCGTTGAGCAGCCAGACAGCCGGAACATTGATCGAGTCCTCAACCGCCTTCATCATCGTTACTTCACCCAAATAGCGCTGATTGTAATTGCGCGGCGAATAGTCGCCAAAGGACATGCGCTCATCTGGAAGAAGCGAATACGGCGTATACCCATAATCCTCAATTGCCGGGGCAAAACTGACAATCGGCTTAAACGAAGATCCAGGCTGTCTCTTGACGGTCGCGCGGTTCCAGCCGCGCGGCTGGTAGTCCCGGCCCCCCATCACGCCCAAAATGCGGCCGTCATGGTGATCCAGCACGACCATAGCGCCTTGCATGATATCATCGCTTGTGCCTTTCGGGAACAGCTCCTCATTCTTAAATTTGCTTTCCAGTACACGCTGTGTCTTCACATCCAGGTTGGTATAGATTCTGTAGCCGCCAAAGAACACTTGATCCGCTGTCAAACCGGCCTTTCGTTCAAGCTCCCCCAGTACAACATCGACATAGGACCAATACGCTTCTTTGTCCGCTGAGCGTTTCGGCTCCACATATTCCACGCGAACAGCTTCATCATGCTGCGCTTGCGTGATATACCCTTGATCGAGCATGAGCTTCAGTACGACGGCCCGGCGCTCTTTCGACTTGACTGGATCGGCAATCGGATTGTACGTGTTGGGCCCTTTCGGCATTGCGGCCAGCGTCGCAATCTCCCACAATTCCAGCTCGGATACTTCCTTGTTGAAATAATACTCGGAAGCCACCCCTATGCCGTACAAGTTCCCCCCGAAAAAGATGCGGTTTAAATACATCTCCAGAATCTCGTCCTTGGTAAATCGATTCTCCAAAGCCAGCGCCAACGAGGCTTCCTTGGCTTTGCGGAAAAACGTTCGCTCGGCATTGGTGAACATGTTCTTGGCAAGCTGCTGAGTAATGGTGCTGCCTCCTTCCACCAGACTGCCCTGCATGATGTCCTTGACGATCGCTCTGCCGATCGACCAATAGTCAATGCCAGCATGCTCCTCAAACCGCTTATCTTCCGTTGCAATAAAGGCGTGCTTCACCAGATCCGGAATGTCATCGAATGAAACGAGCACCCGATTTTCCCGAAAAAGCCGCTTGATCTCTTCATCGCGGGCATCGAGAATAATGGACGATTCGGCCATCTCCATCATCTTCATGTTCTCGTTCAATGCCTGATGCCCGCTGACCAAGATCGCTACGTACAAGCTGACCGCACCAATGACGGCTAACAGGCTTAATACCCCCATTCGCACAATCCATCGGCTGAGCGGTGTTTTTTTCTTTTTCTGTTTTGGCTTTGCCATGCCCCCCACCCTTTTCTCTTAGTTTCTCTCCATGTCTATGTGCAGCCCGCACTAGACTGAACCCGCCAAATGACAGATGAGTTGGATTCACGGGTCCAATGCCGCAAAAAATGCTCAAAACTTGCAAGAAGTTCAAGCGCCCTTGCTGGCCCAGTGCTCAAAAAAAACAACCCCCGGTTGGAAAGGGTTGTTTTTCGGGTTATTCTATATACGCATGAAACGTTGCAAAGGTTGCCGATTAGGATTCGGAATCGGGCTCTTGCGGCATTAAGGAAACATTGCGCTGCGGCATAAAAGTGGAGATGGCATGCTTGTAGACCATTTGTTGCTTGCCTTCGCTGTCAATGACAATCGTAAAATTATCAAAGGCACGAATTTGACCGCGAATTTGAAAGCCGTTCGTCAAGTAGACAGTGACCGGAATGTTTTCTTTGCGCAGCTGGTTCAAAAACGTATCCTGAATATTGATTGATTTATTCACTACAGGGTCCCCCTTTAGTCATTGCCTGGTAAATTCAGCTTTTCCGCTATTATACCACTAATTTCCTCGATCTGCTGTACTTTTTTTTGCTCATCCGTGACGTCAAACCAATGAATATCCTTCATGTGCCGAAACCAGGACAGCTGGCGCTTGGCGAACCTTCTCGTATCCTGCTTCAGCCGGGCAATCGCATCCTCCAGCGTACAGCTTCCTTCGAAATAATCGAGAAACTCCTTGTAGCCTAATGCTTGCAGCGCTACGGAGCTTCTGGGCAAGCCTCTGCGGATCAAGCGCTCCACTTCGTCCAGCAGCCCTTCACGCATCATCAGGTCGACACGCTCTTCAATACGTTTATATAAGATCGTACGGTCCATTGTCAACCCAATCAGACATAAATCATACATCGGCTCCTTCTGCTGCCTGGAAAGCTGGTCGCTCATGGTGCGTCCGGTAAGCTTGTATACCTCGAGCGCGCGTATGACCCGGCGCACGTCATTCGGATGAAGTCTGGACGCGGATTGGGGATCAATGGCTGCCAATTCCCGATGAAGCGACTCGTTCCCTTCCAGCTCTGCTTTGCGCTGCATCTCGCTGCGAAACGCCTCATCAGATTCGGCTTCCGAGAACTCGTAGTTGTAGCATACCGATTCGACATAGAGTCCTGTGCCGCCCACAAGGAACGGGAGACGGCCGCGGGCCTGCACGCCGGCTATAGTCTGCCGCGTCAACGCTTGAAAATCGGAAACCGAGAATGCCTCCTCAGGGTCCAAAATATCGATGAGATGATGAGGAACCATGCTCCTCTCCTCGGGCGTCGCCTTGGCTGTCCCGATATCCATGCCGCGGTACACCTGCATCGAATCGCCGGATATGATCTCGCATTGGAACCGCTTAGCCAAGGCGAGACTTAATGCCGTTTTGCCCACCGCTGTCGGGCCGACCAGCACAAGCAGCTTTTGCCTGGCGTTGTTCATAGCGTGATCACCCCATATGCTACTTGATTGGAGGACGTTCCTGTCAGCGAAAAGCCTAAGCGATCGAATGCCCCGCTCCCTTTGCGGTCCTTTAGCACCACGCGTTTGCGCGCAACCCGGCAAGCCTCCTGCACCGATGACAAGTCCAGGGGTGCAGGATTGGCAAGCGCGCGCAGCGGCGAGATGGACGCACTGGCTTCAACCGGTTGCTCAAACATCGGATCGAAATAAATCATGTCGCAGCTGTCGTCGGGACGCGACCGAAGCCATTGCGCATAGTCCGCATGCTGAAGTTGAATACGGGACATGGCTTCCTGCAGCTCGGGCCAGTCCGAAGTGTACGATCGCAGCCCTTCCTTAACCAGTATGTACATTTCCCGGGCACTCTCCAGTGCCGTAACGCTTCCGCGAGGTCCGACGGCATGAGCCAGCATGATCGCATCCGCGGCAAATCCGGCCGTACAATCTACGATATGGTCGCCGCTTTCAGCCTGCACCGCTTTCAGCAGCGGATCATGCCCTCCTCGCACAACTCTCTGCAATCGGACGTAAGCCATATTAGGATGAAAGAACAAGGGCTGTCCTTCCTTGCTGCTATAGCGCAGTCCGTTGTTGGTCAATATAAAGGCGCCGTCTGTTTGGCGCTTCCCCAGCCACCCGGCAACAGATAAGTCCCCGCGTGGCGCATATTGCCCCTTGTAGCAGTCGGCTAGTCGAATGGCCTCCGCTTCCAGCTGCTCGGTAACCTTATGGGATGTCGTAAACCACAGCATGATTTTCACCTGCTTACATTGTGCGTTTGAACATTTTTTCGAGCTCATACTGGGAAAAGCGAATGACAATCGGGCGACCGTGCGGACAAGTATAGGGAATGTTGCAGGCTCGCAAGCGGTCAAGCAGCGTCTCGCATTCCTGGATCGATAAAGCTTGGTTCGCCTTGATCGAAGCTTTGCAGGCACATAGAATGGAGGAAGCTTCCCGAAACTTCGCCAGGTCAACCGCCTTTTTCTCGCGCAGCAGCCACTCGCAAAGCTCTTCGATGACTTGCTGTTCCATCCCTTTCGGCAGCCAGTGCGGGTGAGAGGTCACCTTAAAGGTATTGCCCCCAAACGGTTCCATGTATACGCCAAGCTGCTCAAGATAATAGAATCTGTCCTTCAGCGCAGCCGCTTCCGATGGGGTGAACTCCAATGTAATCGGGACAAGCAGCTCTTGGCTTGCCTCGGCAGGATTGCCAAACTTCTCATAAAACAGCTCGTAGTGAATGCGTTCATGTGCAGCGTGTTGGTCAATGAGAAACATGCCCTCTTCGTTTTGGGCAACGATGTAAGTACCCAATACCTGGCCGACCGGATAAAGCTTCGGCAGGCCGGGAAGAGAATCTGCCGCCTGTTCGGATGCGGACGCATTGTCCGTCTGGATCGCGGGCTGTGCTTGTTCGGCAGACCGCGCTTCCGCCTCCTTCTCCGGATGCTGCGTATGGAACGATGCAGCGTCAGACCGCTCCTCCTGCCCACGAGCAGAAGGTAGTTGAGGGGGCGCGTACAGGCGTCGTGCAATCTCCTCGCCCTGACCGTTCGGCAACGCCGTTTGCCGCTCGCGAACTGCACCGCTAGATCCGCTTGCCCCGGAAGTATAGGCAGAACGTTGCTGTTCTTTAGCGGGCCGCGAGCTTCCCAGCATGGACCTGCCAGGCAAAGACGCCTGATCCGATCGAGCTGGTTCGCTGTTTGTAGACGGTGCCGCCGCAGACCATGCAGTCGGCTCGCTGCCAGACTTCCGGCGTTCTGTGGCCGGGAATGCCAATTGCTCCTGCACTGCCGCAGTTCCCTTCCCTTCGCGCTTGACCGCCTTCGGGATATGGGACATGGCTCCCAGCGCCCGCCTGACCTCCTGCTCGATCCAGGCAAGGAGCTCCGTCTCCTTGCTGAAGCGCACTTCAAGCTTGGCCGGATGCACATTGACATCCACAAGCGAGGGATCCATCTCGATGCGCAGCATAAATACGGGAAAGCGATTGATAGGCAAAAGCGTGTGATAGGCACGCATAACAGCTTGGTTTAAACCGAAATGCCGCACATACCGGCCATTGATTATAGTCGTCATGCCATAGCGGTTGGCCCGGGTAACTTCCGGCTTGGCAGTGTATCCGGTTACGCGGTAATCCGGACTTTCCCCCTCCACAGGAACGAGCGCTTTCGCTATCGAAACGCCGTAGATGGCGGCAGCCGTCTGACGCATGTCCCCGTCTCCGTTCGTCTGCAGCATCAGGTTGTCATTGTGTCGCAAGGAAAAGGCGATGCCCGGATGAGCTAGTGCCATGCGGTATATATAGTCGGATATATGCCCCAGCTCGGTCTGCACCGTCTTCATATATTTCAAGCGGGCAGGCGTATTATAGAACAGGTCCGTGACCGTCATGTCCGTTCCCTGATCGGCTGCGATATCGGCATATTCACGAACCCGGCCGCCTTCCATGACGAGCAGCCTGCCTAGGCCATCCCCGCCTGCCGAAGTAACGCAGCGGACTTTGGCCACTGCGGCAATGCTCGGCAACGCCTCTCCGCGAAATCCCAAGCTGCGAATATGGAATAAATCCCGGCCGCTGGAGATCTTGCTTGTGGCGTGACGCTGAAAGGCCGTCTCGCAATCTTCTGCCGCAATGCCTGAGCCGTTGTCCTGTACGCGGATCAATTCGAGCCCGCCTTCCTTGACCGTAATGTCAATGCGGGTAGCGCCGGCATCCACAGAATTCTCCACCAGCTCTTTCATGACCGAAGCGGGACGCTCAATGACTTCACCAGCGGCGATCTGATTGGCGATATGCTCATCCAGAACTCGAATTCTGCTCACGCAGCCTCATCCTCTATTCCGACATTGCTTGGGGTTGCATGGTCGGCGAAGTGCATGACCCAATCCTGCTGCTCCTTCCAAGAACGAAATGCCGGAAACTGCTTTCCGAAAGCTTCCACATTCACATAATTGATCCCGTTCTCCATGACTACTGCCTCCGAGCCGGATGCAAAGCGCGCACCTCCGCCGAATACCACCTCTTTGGCTTTGCCGTCCCAGGAGATGCTTTCGCCTGCCATTGCGGCCAGGGTACGAACCTGCACAAACAGTTTTCCGTCACGTTCGATTACGCGCAAACGTTCAGGGAAGGAAACGCCGTTCAGCGACCAACCGCTCTGAGCGATTCTCAAAGTGAGTTCTTCTGCTCCTGCAGCACGCAAGGCGAACATCACCTGGCTCGCAGTGCCATGCACTTCGTAGTCCGGAGTTATGCCGACATGATTAACCTGGCGATTGTTTGGAGTAAAGTATTCCTCTACCGTAATTTTCAACACGCCGCCATTCGAAAGCAGAAACGATTGCTGAACGCTTCCTTTGCCGAAAGTCTGTGTTCCCACAACTTTCGCTACGCCATAATCCTGCAAGGCGCCGGCAAGCACTTCCGAAGCGCTTGCACTGCCTTCATTTACAAGGACATAAACAGGGAGCTCCATATTTTTGCCGCCAACAATGCGTACAGGAATGTCTTCCTGGTTGCGGTCGCGGGTATGAATCAGGATTCCTTCTTTTACAAAGTGCTTGGCGAGCAGCTGCGCTGTATTCAAATATCCGCCCGGATTGTCCCGCAGATCAAGCAAAAGCGCCTGCATGCCCTGTTCTTCGAATTGCTCCATCAGTCTGGCAAACTCCAGATTGGCATCCAGCGAGAAGCTGCTGACTTTGATGTACCCGACAGATTCCCGTTCGAACCATCCGCCTGTTACCGATGGAACGCTGATTTGCTTGCGAATCATACGGAGGTCCTTTTCTTCGCCATCGCGCAAAACGGTCACAATGACTGCCGTATTTTCCAATCCCATCACTCTCGCCGTCAGTTCATCCAGACTCTTGCCGATCATGGATTCCTGGTTGACCCGAATGATATAGTCGCCAGGGTACATGCCGCCTTTCTTCGCAGGCGAATCCTCGAACACTTCTACCACATAGATGCCCTTGTCATCCTGTGCGATGCGAATGCCGACGCCAACATATTGCTGCTCAATCCCGCTCTGGAACGATCTCCATTCTTCCGCGGTGAAATATTCGGTGTAAGGGTCGTCAAGCTCTTCCAGCAACCCGTCGATTGTATCCGATTTAAATTCGTCCATATCCATGCCGTTGACGTGAAGCGCCGACAGAAGCTCCTTAACCTCCAGATAAATGTCGTCATTCTCTGCGGCAGCAACCGGAACAGCGGTCATCAGCAAGGAAAAGGTCAGGATAAACAGAAATGATTTCTTCCAGCTCATTGTTATCGACTCCTTTTGTGGGTGTAATTACTCGCTCAGCTTCTGTTTCAATTCGTGCAGAAAGTTAAGTGCCGCAAGCGGAGTCATATTCATTAATTCCGTTCTGCGAATTTGCTCCAATGCAGCTCTTTCTTTCGGCAGCACAGTATCCTCTTCCTTAGTACGACCAGGTGACAGGCCCTTCTCGGCAGCTCGTTCTCGAGCCGTCGGCCCTTGCAGCTTGCCCTCCCGCGGCCAAGGATCGTCCGTTTGTTCAAACAGGCTCAGCTGCTTCACCTGTCTGTTATCCGCTGCTTCTTGCCTGTCGGCAGCCTCTAAAGCAGGCCCCGTTTCCCGTGCAAGCTCAGCCTCCCTGCGCTCGAACCGGCTCAGCAAGGCATACGCCCGCTCAATGACTTCTCCGGGCAACCCTGCCACTCTAGCGCAATAGATGCCATAGCTGGTAGAGGCGGCTCCTTCCGCTAGCTTGCGGAGGAACGTGACCTGTTCCCCGCTTTCCTTCACCGTCATGCTGTAGTTGCGCAGCGAGGACAAGCTCTCTTCCAAATGAGCCAGCTCGTGAAAATGTGTGGACACCAATGTCTTGCAGCCGATTTGATTGTGAAGAAACTCAATGACAGCCTGGGCTATTGCCATGCCTTCTCCTGTCGAAGTGCCTCTGCCCAGCTCATCGATAATGACCAGGCTGCGCGGAGTAGCCCGTTCCGTCATAACGCGAATGTCCATCATCTCGACCATGAAGGTGCTTTGGCCGCCGATCAAATCGTCCGCTGCGCCGATGCGGGTGAATACCCGGTCGATCACGGGGATCGACGCCGATTCCGCCGGAACAAAGCAGCCAATTTGCGCCATTATGGCGATTAATGCCACCTGCCGCATATAAGTGCTCTTCCCGGCCATATTCGGTCCTGTAATCAGCATCGTCCCGCGATCCTGAAGCAGCTGTGTGTCGTTGCGGATAAAGGATTGGCCCGGCATCACAGCCTCCACCACAGGGTGCCGCCCTTCCTTGATCTGCAGGTCAAATCCTTCCGTAAGCTGCGGCTTCCGATATTGGCGCTTCGCGCTCACCTCCGCGAACGACTGGAGGCAGTCAAGCGCTGCGATCACTTCCGCCAGCTTTTGCATGCGGAGATTTTCTCCGGCAATGCGGGTTCGCAATTCGCTGAACAGTTCATATTCCAGGCCGACCATCCGTTCCTCGGCTTCCAGAATCAAGGCTTCCTTCTCCTTGAGCTCGGGCGTCACAAATCGTTCTGCATTCGCCAGCGTCTGTTTGCGCTCGTATTTGCCTTCCGGCAGAGCGGAGAGATTGGCCCTAGTTACTTCGATATAGTAGCCGAACACTTTGTTGAATCCGATTTTGAGCGTTTTGATCCCGGTAGCCTCCCGCTCCTTCCGTTCCAGCTCGGCCAGCCACTGCTTCCCGCCCGTACTGGCCTCCCGCAGCTTGTCCAAATGCGGGTCGTACCCGTCACGGATCATGCCGCCCTCCCTTACGGAAACCGGCGGCTCGTCCTGAATCGCAGAAGCGATCCAGGCAGCTATATCCTCGCAAGCATCGGTATCGGCTACAAGCGCACGCAGTGTCTGCGATTGCGATTCCCGGCACAGCTGCAGCGCAATCGGAACCTTTTCCAGAGAAACCCGAAGCGCCGTCAAATCCCGGGCGTTCGCCGTACCGAAGCAAATCCGGGCAACCAGCCGCTCCAAATCATAGACATCGCGCAAAGCCGTGCGAATTTCCTCCCGCAGGATCAGATCCTGATTCAGTACGCCGACAGCTTCCAGCCTCTCCTCGATTTTGCTCCTCTGCACAAGCGGCTTGTCAATCCACCGGCGCAGCATACGCCCGCCCATTGCCGTGACCGTTTTGTCGAGCACCCACAGCAGCGAGCCTTTTCGCGAGCGGTCTCGCACAGTCTCGGTCAGTTCAAGATTGCGTCGGGTAAACGGATCCAGGACCATAAACTGCTCCGTTTCATATTCCTTGATCTTCGTGAGATGAGACAGCGAGCGCTTCTGCGTTTCCAGCAAATAGCCAAGCAGCCGCGAAACAGCTGTCCGTGAGGAATCCGGCAGCTCGTCCAATCGCGCGGCGCCAAATTGCAGAACCGCCTGCTCGTCCGCAGACCTTTCCCATGCAGTGACAACGGCAGTTCGCGGCCAGCGAGCCGCTTCATCCTCCACAAGCTTCACCATGCCGGGCGGCGCGAGCACCTCCGAGGGCGCATATACCCCCGCCTCTTCAAGAATGGTCGAGGCGCCGGCTCGTGTATGTGTCACATACACCTCCCCTGTAGTCAGATCACAGGCTGCCAAAGCATAGCCTCCTTCTTCTGCAAATAACGACAAAATAAAGTTGTTGCCTGTCTCCGACAAGGTTCTGCCTTCCATGGCCGTGCCGGGCGTAACAATGCGCACAATTTCCCTGCGCACTACCCCCTTGGCCTGTGAAGGATCCTCTACCTGCTCACAGATTGCGACCTTATAGCCCTTCTGTACAAGCCGTGATATGTAGCTTTCCGATGAATGGTAAGGTACGCCGCACATCGGAATTTTCTCGGCAGCGCCTCCATCCCGGCCTGTTAGGGTAATCTCCAATTCTCGCGACGCGCGAATGGCATCTTCGAAGAATAATTCGTAGAAATCGCCTAGACGGAAAAACAAAAAAGCATCAGGCACTTCTGCCTTAATCGCCAAATATTGCTGAATCATCGGCGTGTAATTGGCCATACGCATATCCGGTCCCTTCTGCCAAATCTATCATTCTATTATAACATACTCAGGTCTGGCATTGGTAACGGAACAATTTCCATGCATGACGCATATCGCGATCACAGGACCAAGACTCGCCGGACAACGCTTGATCCCAGAACGGCTTCAGCTTCCGGCTGTACGGGACGTACGCGGGCAAGCTTTGCCATTCCTCATACAATTGTCTGACTACAGGCAGCAGCACCTGCTTGTTTCCCGCATAATAAGCTTCTTGCAGACGTCGATCGAACAAGGAACGGGTTGTCAGCCGCCCGGCATGCTCAGCCGCCAGCTTGCACAGCACGATTGCAGCATAAGTGTATTTCGGAGCAACGAGCCAGCTTGGCAAAGTACGATATTCGAATCCTCCATGCGGCTGGCGGCGCACATCGCCCAAGCATCCATATTTCGGCCTGCGACGAAGCGAAGCGCTGTCCTCCACCATCAAGAACGGCAGCGCTACATATTGATCGAGCGCCCGAACCACCTCGTCCGTCAATGCAATGCCGCTTATATGAATATGGCCGCCCAAGGCTATTCCGCGCACCGGCATACCTGACGCTGCCCAGCGCAAATCTTTGTCCGTTATTTGCCGTGCAGCCCGCACAAGCGCGCCTTTCAAACGACGAAACAGCAGGTCGGGATCGGATGCCGGCTGCGGACGAAGCTCGACGATCGGATGCAGGACTCTGCCGCGTACGCGAATACCGTCGCTTCCCGTCAATCCTCGTCGGCCAACATACCGGGAAGCCAGCGCAATGCGCCCGTTGTCCCGCAGCAGGACAAATTCAGGGTCCATGCCAATCAACACAGGCTGCTTATGAGGCAGGTGGATAGGTCTCGCTGCCAACCGTCCGCTCCCCGACAGTTCCTCGCAAGCAACCACGACAGCAGACTTCCCTCTCAGCTCCAGCTTCACAACTCCTGCTTGCCAGCCGGCGGCATATACCGCCCGCGAGGCTGTGCGCTCCAGCTTGTTCCAGAGCGCGGGATCTTCCTCCTGTACAATCCGTTGGCTTACAGGCTGAAGTCCCGGACCAGACGGCTTAATGGAAACCGCCTGCGCAATCCGGAAATGGTGCACCTGCACGGCGTATCGACGGTACTGGAGAATCTTTGCGGGCTGTGTGCCGTCCGGCGCAACCACAGGTATCCCATTGCGTATTAGGCTTTCTGTCCAATTTTGCGCCACACGCCCATCCCCTTTCCTTTGGCGTCTGAATTGACCGTCGTCCCCTGCCTTTGCCGGAAACGCTGTGCCCTGACAGCATCCGCGTCAGAAATCGATAAGCCCCGTCAACACAGATTATTTACAAAAAAAGAGGGCTTACGCCCCCTCCCTTCAGCTGCATCGCGCATACAGTATAGAGAAATTAAACGAATTCGTCCTCATCATCGAGCAGGTCGGCGTCCAGATCGTCATATTCTTCGTCGCCATGAGCTTCGAAGAAGTCCAATTCTTTGTCCCCGAAATCATTGCATCCGTTCTGGCAAACGACGACGCATACTTTCGTTTCCGCAACCAGCTCCACCTGGTATTCGCGTTCCACGCGGATAAGGACGCCGTCACCGCCTGCTGTGATGCTTGCTTCCACGCAATTCGGTTCCTGTGTCGACGTTGCGCTTACTTCTTCCGTTGAGGCGCGATGCTTGGGATCAACGTAGGAGAGCGGCACTAATTCTACATACGATACCGTTTCTTTGGCAACCTCCGTCTTGGAATTGCTGTCGTAGGAATACCAAATGTTTATATCGTAAGTACCGACAACCTCAATGCCGTCCTCTGCTTTAACCGCTTCATACTGGTGATTGATGATCCATGCGCCAAGTATGCTGGTCGGTTTATGAGGCGGCGTTACCGTATGGGTGACATGGGAGAACTTACGACCTTTGCCGCATACTGCTTTTGTGATGATTTCTCTGCATTGCAGGTCTTTATCTACCATCGACATCTTTTCCAAACCTCCTCCATGCAATCATTCACTAACAAATGTATGCAGGACATTGGTCTAGAGTGACAAAAACTTTCATGCCGATTTCAAAGGTTCTCTCCGCTTTTTTTCCCTTTTGGCCGTTTCGAGGTAGGTGCGAAGCTCCACACAAAGCTGCAAAATTGCCGAGCGAAGCTCGAACTCCTCCCGTGTTGCAGGAAGGTCCATCGCCTGAAAGGCGGCCTCCAGCTCCTTCAAATCCGCTTCCGCTCTTCCCGTGTAGGCATCCGCCTTGACATCCTCGCTTAATTCTTCGAAGACTTGCGCTGTCAGCACCGCCTGCGGCAGCTTATCATAGATTTGCGCGACCAACCCCATCATCCGTCCAATGGATTCCAGCTGGGAGCGGCGCATGTGGAAGTATTCCTGCCAATAGTGCTCATGGCGAAACAGCGCGTTCTCGTCCGCCTGCGCGGCGAGCGAAATTCCCTGCTCCACCGCGTCAACCGCATCGGAATATTCCTTGCCGTCCCACAGGATATGCGGATCGCGCAGATGCTCGGCAATCGCCAAAAAAATGGAGGAGAATTGCCTCTCTGTTCGAGCTCGCAGCTCTCCGAGCTTTTCATCTGCACCAGGCATGTACACCATGTTGACGATCGTAGCACACCCGAGTCCGATCACGAGCAGGGCAATTTCATTGAGCAACATGTCAACGTGAATCCGACCTTCCGTGAAAACGTGCAGCACCACAACGGAGCTGGTAATAATCCCATCCTTTAGTTTGACCTTCGCAAGAATCGGGTAGGCGACGAGGATGAACAAGCCTATGACCCAGTTTTCAAAGCCAAACAAGTAAAAAAGAAATGCTCCGATCAGCAATCCGACGATAGAGGCAAGAAAACGCTGGGTTGCGCTAACGATCCCTCGCTTCCGCGTTACTTCCACGCCAAGCACGGCCAGCAATCCCGCCGATAAGGAGTGGGAAAGGCCAATCCCGCCGGCCAAATAGACAGCCGCTACTGCAGCAACTGCCGTTTTCCACACACGAATGCCAAAAAAGAACTTCATAAGCCATCAGTCAATCCGGTAGATGTCTTTGTATTTGGCCTCAAGGTAATCCGCCAGATACTGGGGATTCAACGGTTCTCCTGTCACGTGCTGGATCACTTCCGCCGGTGTAAGCAGCTTGCCGAACCGGTAAATCCGTTCGCTCAACCAGTCTTTGATCGGATGCAGCTCGCCCCGTTCGATCAATCCCTCGAAGTCTGGCAAGCTTTGCTGGATGGCATGGTATATTTGAGCCGCGTACATATTGCCCAAGGAGTAGGACGGGAAATAGCCGAAAGCGCCGCCCGCCCAATGCACGTCCTGCAGCACGCCTTCCGCATCGCGATTCGCTTTCACGCCCAAATATTCCTCGTACTTGGCGTTCCAGGCTTCTGGCAGTTCCGCAGCTTGCAGCTCGCCGCCGAACAGCGCTTTCTCCAGTTCATAGCGTATCATCACATGCAGGTTGTACGTTAACTCGTCAGCCTCAATCCGGATGAGCGATGGCTGCACAACGTTGATCGCCCGGTAAAAATCATCCGGCTGCACCTGGTCGAAGGCGCCCGGAAATGCCTGTTGCAGCTCCTTGAAGTACCGTCGCCAAAAAGGCCGGCTGCGGCCTACCTTGTTTTCCCAGAACCGCGACTGCGACTCATGAATTCCCATAGAAGTTCCCGTACACAATACCGTCCCCATCAAATCCTGAGAAAGGTTTTGTTCATACAAAGCATGTCCGCCTTCATGAATAGTCGAAAACAAGGAGAAGCTGATATCATCGGGGCGGAAGCTCGTCGTGATCCGCACATCGCCCGGATTGAGCCCGGTTGCGAACGGGTGAACGCTCTCGTCCAATCGTCCGGCTGCGAAATCATATCCCATCTGCTCGAGTATGTAATGACTAAACTTGCGCTGTTCTTCCTTATCATAAGAGCGTTTGAGGAAGGAGCTGTCCGGTTGGTGGGGAGAAGATGCGATCTTCTGCAGCAAAGGAACGGTGCGTGAACGCAGCTCGCCAAATACCTTATCCAGCTGTCCGGTCGTCATGCCCGGCTCATATTGATCCAGCAAGGCGTTGTACGGATGGCCCTCATACCCCCATCGTTCAATAAACTCTTTCGTATAGGCAATGATTTTCTCCAGATAAGGCAGGAACATGGCAAAATCGGATGCTTCCTTTGCATCCTCCCATACCGATTCGGCTTGTGAGGTGAGCACAACGAATTCCTCATAGCGGTCCTGTGGAATTTTGGTGCTTCTTTCATATTCCTTCTTGCACTCCTCCACCATTTTGCGATCGACTTGCTCCAGCTGCTGCTGTACGTCTTCAGCCGACAATCGCTGCAATGCCCTGCCCATCTCCGGGGAAGTCTGGAGCTTGAACATCTCCCCGCTCAGCATGCCGATCACAGCGGATCGGCCCTCCACCGCCCGGCGCGGCGCTCCTGTACGCAGATCCCAGTACATGACGCCCAAAGCCTCTTCATACGATTTCATCTTTTGGACCAATTGCCGAAATGATGCAAGCTCTTCCTTCCAATCTGTATGCATGCAGCATCTGCTCCCTTCGAAAGTGGATGATTAAAATTTTAACACATGCAGGGAGAAATACGAAAAAAGTTGTGGTACAATAGGCAGGATCGCTCGCTCACAAGATTCGCTCATACTCGTCTCATCACTTTTCATTCCAAGAATGCGGGGTGTATAAATGGAAATGTTTCTTACAGACGCGGCTGCCCAATCGCTGCGTCAATCGCTGAGTGAAGAGGATGTCCTCTGGATTCACTATGATTCGGAAGGGTGCGGCTGCGCTGTTTCCGGTGTTGCCGCGCTTACGGTGCTGCCGCGTCAACAGCTGCCGGCTGAGCCTTATATCGAAGCGAGCCTGCTTCAATCAGCGAGCCCTCAACCTATTATTATGCTGAAGCGTCATGCCGTATTTTTCGACGAACAGATGACGCTGGACTTCCGGGAAGATACGAAAGGCTTCGTCTTGAAAAGCAGCGGGCAAATTTACGGCAACGATCTTACGCTTCAGTCTGCGGGCACTGCGCAAAACATATGAAATTAGAATGTAAATGAGGTGTTGCACATGAACCGCAATTTGGACAATATCCTGGCGCACAACGAACATTTTGTTGTCAATAAAGAATATGAGAAGTACGCCACTTCCAAGTTTCCTGAGAAGAAGATGGTTATCTTGACTTGCATGGATACGCGATTGACCGAGCTGCTGCCGAAGGCGATGAACTTGAAAAACGGCGATGCGAAAATTATTAAGAATGCCGGTGCAATCGTCCTGCAGCCCTTCGGCAATATTATGCGCAGCATTCTGGTTGCCCTGTACGCGCTAAAAGCGGAAGAGGTTGTCGTCGTCGGACACCACGATTGCGGGATGACGGGCTTGAATTCTGAAACCATGCTGCAAAAGATGTATGACCGCGGCATAGCCGAGGATACGGTCACTACGCTGAAGCATGCCGGCATCCACCTGAATCGCTGGCTTATTGGCTTCGACAATGTGCGGGATGGCGTCGTCAATAGTGTGGAGATTATCCGGAACCACCCGCTTCTCCCGAAGAATGTACCCGTTCACGGCCTTATCATCGATCCCCATACCGGGGCGCTAGATCTTGTCATTAACGGTTACGAGTACTAAAGCGAGCAGTACAAGAAAGAAGGAGCTGCCTCCAAAGTCATACGATGACTTCGGGACAGCTCCTTCTTCATGCCCTGCGTGAATGCTCATCAGTGCCGACAAAATCGCGGCCGGCATGGTTCAGTCAGATGTGCGTTTGCGCAGCCAGGCTTCCTGACGAGCCTTCATCACATCGCTGCGATCACGCAGCTTGTGCTTGTGGATGAGAGAAGCTTCGTCCATCCTGCTGGGCGCAAGCCACATTAGACCGCGGCGTTCCGCTTCAGCTCGACTTGCTTGAAGAAGCGATTGGTCAACGATTGGCAGGACAGGGTCGGCAAACCTGCTTTCGTTTTGCTCCTGCAAACCTTCAGAAGAAGCAGTCTCCAGCTTGCACTGCCAATGCTCCGTCATTGAATTCAACCGCTCTGCGTCAAGACCAGCCTTGTTCAAAAGCAAGGGCATCCCCGTTGCACGCATGCGACTGCGTGCCTGCTTCAGCATTTTCAGCGCTCCGGCGAAGTTTCCCCTTCGTTCGTGATAAGCCGTCACCGCCAATTGTATGCAGACATGCCATACTTCCTTCAACGGATCATCCGGATGCTCCTTCCAATATTCTTCCATCACTTCATGGCACTCGAAGTAATCTCTTGCCGCATGGAAATAAACGAGATAGTCGACATACGCTTTCGGATAATTCAAGGATAGGTACCTCCTGCTATACAGCTTCTGTCTATATCTTCTATTGTATAGGAAATGAACGGCGGGTTGAAGCTCCGGAGGCAGAAACTTGAAGGGAGCGCTCCTTTACGGTTCGATACCCCAAACAAGCGTATTGTTGTAGTAAAGGGTCACTTTATCCCAATCCTGATAGGAGGACATGGCGTCATTGTAAGAATAATCATTCGTCTCATCAAAGTTAGACCAGTCTGTTTTGGCCATTCTAAGCTGAATGTCTCCCGTCTGACCGCCCGCCGCAATAGCGCCGGCAGCTGATGTAAAGCTCACTTCCACATAGTCTGCAGTGAAGGCTGTCTGGATATTGCTGCTGCCTAGCACTGCCCAGTCGACCCAGGCATTCATCGGCGCATTGCCTTCCTTGCTGAAATAGTAGCGAAGTTTAAGGTCGCTTAAGGCCACTGCAGATGTCCCCAGATTCTTAATATTGAACTGCGGCCTGATTTGATTATCAAAGGCATTCGTGTCGGAGGTACGGTATTGGACAACCAGATTGCTCTGTACATTTCCCCCTCCTTGCGGCGTTGCGCTAACTTGGGCAGAATTCGCACTTGTCCCTGCGCTATTTGCTGCGCTGACTACATAATAGTAGGTTGTCCCGTTTATCAGGCCTGTATCTGTGTAGCTGGTTCCGCTAACGGTTGCCACAGTGGTGTATGGACCGCCGCTCGTTGATGCGCGCTTCACCGTGTAACTCGTTGCGCCGACAGAAGCGCTCCAGCTAAGCGATACTTGGCTGTTGCCCGCCGCAGCGCTTAACCCTCCAGGCGCGGTCGGAGGCTGCGGGTTCGGAGTGCCGTTCCCATACATTTCGCCAAGGCTTATTCCTGTAGTGCTGCCAATGCCGCCTAACGGAATTTGATGATCCAGACCAACAAATTTGCCTCCGCTTTGCCACAAGGCCGGTTTTAGCATGGCATATTTCTGCTCATCCCAGGAGGTCCAGTTGTCAAGGAGCAAGCCTCCTGTATCGCCGGAATTCGGGTTTATGCACCAGAACGTGTGGTGAATGCCGTGCTCAATCATCAGATCGCGCAGAGCAAACATCCATTTATCCTGCCGCGCATCTTGGCCCAACCGTCCGCCCCATTCGCCCATTAGGAGAGGCGCGATGTTCTCTTCATGAATATACAGCCAGTTCGGTCTCCACACATCGTTTGTCAACGACTGCTTGTCAAAGTCCTTCTTGAACCAGTCTTGCTCGAAGACAAGCGGGCCATAATCATGCGGGGAGTATACAAGCTTGTTTTGATGCGCGCCCAGATTGATCGGGTAATCGCGAACGCCCCGCAGGTTGCCGCCCCACCAGGTTGAGTAGTAATCATTCTCATTCGTCGATGTCCAATTTGCGCCATCTTTCGGGTATATCTCGATGCCTTCGCACAGGATCAGCACGTTCGGATTAATCGCCAGAATACGATTGCCGGCTGTTTCGCAGGCATGCTTCCAATTGTCAACATCTGCAGTTCCGTCCCACTTGGCTCTCGGGCTCTGCGACTGATTGCCGTGCGGCTCATTCTGAATGTCGAAAGCGATCATGGTGTCATTATCCTTGTATCGCTCTGCCACCCATTCCCAAGCCTGATAAAACAACTCGGGCGTGATGGCTCCCTTGTACCACATTGGCTCAAGGTGCCCCGAATTATCGGCCTCTGCGCTGTGCACGTCTAGCATTACCTTAAGTCCGTATTTCTCGCAAAGCTCCAACCAGTAGTCAAAGACTTCAAGGGTTGTCTTTCCCGCCAACTCCGGATTGGCGTATGTGTTGACACCGCTCGCCAGCGCCGCTTGTCCATCTCGCCATTCCAGCAGCAGCTGTGTGGAGATCGGCACACGAACAATATTGATGCCCCTTTGTGCCATAGCTTTTGTAATATCTTCAATGTTAGCTGACCACAAGCCATGGAATACGCGCTCCGTAGCGTTAAAGCCGAACCAGTTCGCGCCTGTCAACCATACGGGATCGCCGTTGGCATTTACAATTTGATTGCCCTGAACGTGCAGCCAGTCTTTCTCGGGTACTGCCGCACCTGCGGGTGCCGCGCCCCCCAGAATCCCCAGCAGTAAAGCCAAGGCGAGGCATATGTGCCATGTACGCTTCATCAATGAATCACTCCCATTATGTGTGATAGCGGATGCTAGGAAATAGCGAGGGCATATCTCATCCTTATGCCCTCGCTTTGCTGCAACCTGCTATGTGATTAAGGGGTTGTTCCCCATACCAGGCTGCCGTTTTGATACAGGGTTACCCGATCCCAATCGGCCCATGATGATTGGTTGCCGCCATAGGAGTAGTCGTTGCTTTCATTGAAGTTCGACCAGTCCGTATAATGGAAGCGAAGCTGCATTTGCCCGCTTTGGGCCCCGGCGCTCAAACTGCCGGCCCCGGACGTGAATCCGATTTCCGCATAGTACTGATTTCCAGAGATTTGGACAAAGTTTACCGAGATATTGCTGCATCCTACCTCAGCCCAATCGCAGAAGCTGTTGATCGTTTTACCGCTGTCATTCGTGAAGTAATAACGGATTTTCAGATTCGATAGGTTGACGGAGCTGTTTCCATTATTTTTAATATTCAGCTGCGGCTTCATTTGGTTGTCGGTTGCGCTTGTGTCGCCGACGCGGTATTGCACAACAAGATCGCCGCTCGTACCGCCGCCGTTGTTATTAGCTTGCGGCGTGGCCGACACTTGCGCCGAATTGCCGCTCTGTCCCGAGCTGTTGACAGCGCTTACAACATAATAATACGTCGTTCCGTTTGTGACGTTTTGATCCGTGAAGGACGTGCCGTTCACATTGCTGGCAATTGTCGCATACCCGCCCCCGGACGAGGTGGAGCGTTTTACGTTGTAGCCGCTGGCTCCGACAGAGCCGGACCAGGAAAGTGTCACTTGGCCATTGCCCGCGGAAGCGGTAAGCCCTGTAGGAGCCGGTGGAATGACGGGTCCTCCGCCGCCAACTCCCAACGTGTTGCGGATTTGTTCGCGCACGAATTGCCCGGAGGTGCTCAACTGCGCGTTGGTCCAACCGCCAGTCGGACTTGCACCGGGCCGCAGCGCCGCGGACGATTCGTTCTTGTCGGCAAGCGACCAGTTAATCCAGCTAATATTGCGGCTGTTCATAAAATCGATCCATTGCTGGGATTGTGTCAGGTAGACGCCGCCTCCGCCGGTAGCATCGCTGGTTCCCCATTCTGATACGAAGATTCCGGCCCCTTTGTTCAACGCATAGTCAATGCGGTCACGCAAAAATTGGCCGTGCGTGCCAGCATAGAAATGCGCCGCGTACATCACATTGCTGAAGGACAGCTGATTGTCTGCGGCATGATGCACATCCTGGCTCCAGGTACCGGTCCCGACGATTACGATGCCGTCCGGGTCATTGGCCCGAATGACAGGGATGACTTCTTCCGCATACGGTTTAATATCATTGTTCCAGGTGACGTTGCCGTTCGGCTCATTCGCAATTTCATAAATCACGTTCGGATATTGTCCGTACAATGCAGACATTTCCGCAAAGAATGCTTTGGCCTGTTCTTTATATTGGTTCGGATTGTTATCCTGAAGAATGTGCCAATCAATGACGATATAAAGATCCAGGGCAATGGCTGCTTCAACAGCTTCCTTCACTTTTTCCTTCACGGAAGGATTTGTAATATACCCGCCCTCTGCCGTATACATGGCAGCACGGAACACATTAATTCCCCAATCGTCACGAAGCCATCTCATGCTGTCTTCGTTTACGTACTGTCCGAACCATTGCAAGCCGTGCGAGCTAATGCCGACAAGCTGGAACGGCTGTCCCGCTGCATTTCGCAATTGGCCATTGACTACCTGCAATTGCCCGTTTTGCGATACCAGATCCTTCGGTGCAGCCTCTGACGTTGAAGCGGGTAATACTTGAATCGACACGGTCAAAGCCATAATGAACGCGATACACATGGACAAAATTTTCTTCATGAGTTGTGTCTCCTTTCTGAATAACAGAAGTTTGCTGAATGGATTGATGCTGTTTACCTGTATGCCTGCCGGTTCCCCTTCTTTTCTTGGCGATCACCTCCCTTCCGGACAAGGAAACCGTTTTCCAAAAATCCCGCAAGCAGTTCATCGTCCTGCAACGATGAGTGACTGGAATAAGACGGGAGGGGGAGCAGAGCCTAAGGCTCTATTCCCCAAATTAAATTTCCGCCTTCATAAAGGGTCGCTCGTTCCCAGTCAGCGTACGATGTTTGCTGCGCGTTGTATGAATAGTCATCCGATTCGTCTATGTTGCTCCAGTCCTGATTGTGGATGCGCAGCTGCAGCTCGCCGGTCGTTGCTCCTGGTGCAAGACTGCCGCCATTGAAGCCGATCTCCAGATAGTGGGTTGCGTCATTAGCCGCAATGGGCAATTCCACTAGATTTGTTCGAATGTTGGCGCAGCCGAGCTGCGCCCAATCGCAAAAGACATTCTGCTGCTTGTCGTTTGCGAAGTAGTATCGGATGGTCAGGTCGCTTAAATGGACCTGGGCAGTACCGTTGTTCTCGATCTGCAGCAACGGCTTCATGACATTGTCCGAAGCGCTCGCGTCCCCGACCCGGTATTGCACTGCCAAATCTCCGGCAGGCTGTGAAGGGGTCGTATCCACAACGTTCACGGTGAATACTGCATGTGCACCTGCGCTAAATTCAAATACGAACGAATGGGACCCGTTCGGCAAGCCAGCCAGATAGGTTTGGTCGAAAATCACCGTATTCCCGGACAGCGCGTAAGCCTCTCCTTCAATCAGCGCTGCGCCATTCTTCGTAATTGCAAGCAATGAGTTGCCGTTGAGATGCATGTTCACCTCGATGGCAGACGAACTGCCGGCTCGTTTATCGAAGGTCGCCGCTGTTATATTCAGCGTGGAGTCCTGTTCTCCTGGCCCTTCTCCTGGTCCTTCTCCCGGTCCCTCTACGTGTGCGGGATCGCCATACACGATGCCGCGGCCATTCGTCCCTACGTAAACCCTGCCATATATTCGGGGATCTCCCGAAATGGTAGTCACACGTGCGTACTGATGCCGATCGTCGTTGATTCTCACCCAGGATGCCCCGACATCATCCGAACGGAAAAATCCGCGCTCACCATCTATTTGAGCTATGATGTACAATGCCGGATAAGCTTGTCCGGGCGCTGGCTTGCCAAAGCCGACCCCGTCTGCTTCTTCTACGTTCGCCAGCTTCGCGAAGCTCTCGCCAAAATCCGTAGAATGCCACAAGCCATACGGGCCCCCGGCTTCATCGCCGCCTGCAAACCAGATGTCTCCTTCCCGCCCGGGCACGGCCCGAAGATCAGCGGATCCAGACACCGGAAGTCCGCTGGCGGCTGTGGCGCTAAATGAACTTCCCCCATCTCTGCTGATATAAATACTGCCTGCCGCATAACCATAAAACACTTGCGGATTTACCCGATCCGAGGTTACATGCGCGCCTTTCGGAATACCCGAGCTTTGTGTCCAGCTGCCGCCATTGTTCTTGGTTACATAAACATCCCCGCCGCCTGTTACCCAAACGACCGATGTTCCGTCGGCAGAAACGGCAACCTCCCCGTCCGATCCCGGAGGCTCGGATGAACCGGCGAACCAGTTCCCTCCGCCGTCGTAACTGAAACCAACCGCTTTGGCATTCGGATTCTCGCTCTTGTTCGCACTGCCTGTTCGCACCATAAAATTCGGCGTAAGCTCAGCAAAGTCAATGCTAGTACTGGATGCGTAGGTCGGCGAAGTGTGAATCGTAGCAGGAGGCTCCTCCAGATCATCATGCCGGAAACCGGATACGTCAGCGAATGCGCTGACGAGATGTGCGCCTGCCGGCGGACTGACAAGATCAAAGGCGTACATTTCCTCGATTCCCGCGGCCATTACTGTAATGTGAATTTGCTGACCGTCATCCCAGTCCGTTAAGTTATTGGTTCCATAAAGCGTTGCCCCGGTACCATACATCATCCGATCGGAGTCAAAAGGATCAATCTCCAAGTCCCCAATCATCCAGCCCAGCTTAGGCGTGATTTCCGGCGGGATCGGGTAAACCCCGAAGGTAAGCCAGGGCGCAGCAGAGACATCCTGCGTGTACCGCATCGTTCTGCCTGGATAGCCATCCCAATCCCAGATTCGCGTCCAGCTTGCTCCCCCGTCCGTGCTTCGGAATAAGATAGCGTCCGGCCACCAGGAATTCAACGTGGCGACCATAAGCGTATCCGGTTGCTGAGCGTCAACGGCCAGACCTCCGTAACCGTAGTAGTTGTCCTCGCTGCTGCTCGGAACCGGACTAATATCTGTCCAGATGCCTGTTGCTGTGTCCAGCTTCCATACTTCTCCTTTTGTTCCGTCATAAGGCCCGACGCCATCACTGTACGTAATATAAAGCTGCCTGGTGGATGACAGCACACCGTGATGCGGCAAGAACCCGCTCGGCTGTCCGGGAACAGCTTGCCAAGTGGCCCCGCCGTCCGTGCTTCGGTAGATGCTTTCTTCCGTATCGGCTACCCCTACATATATGGTTTGGGTAGCTTGTCCCGGAGATCCTGTCGCGGGGTCGAAGGTTATCCAGGCCAGCCCGACAATATCAGCCTGATAGCTGTTGGACGGATCCTGCACGTACGTACCTGGATTAGGAAAGCTCTCAACCTTGGACCATGTAGCGCCAAAGTCCGTGCTTCGCCATAAGCCATGCCCGCTGCGGGCTCCGAAATAGAGAATCCGATTATCGTTCGGATCTACCATCAAGCGCTCTCCCATGGAACGGCCTGGCATATTCCCCCCTACCTTGAAAGGAAGCGGAACCACGTCCCACGTATCCCCGCGATTCGTCGAACGCATGATGACGCCATTCTCTGAAGTCCACTCATTCGTGTAAGTGCCTGCAGCGAGGTATACGCGATCCGGATCAACCGGATCTGTCGCCAATGCATCGATCCCGTTGTTATTCCAGTCATCCCAGCCTACAAAATCGGTTAGTGGAATCCATCTGCTCGCTGCCGAATCCCAGCGGTAAGCGCCGCCGATATCCGTACGAGCGTAAATCAAGTCCTTCTCACTAGGATTGAAGATGATACCGGGAATAAAACCGCCGCCTGCCCCGGTAACGACATGATTGTATTCATACGGCTCGCTCTGAGCTGCCTGCGCTTCCTGCTGTCCGCCTGTCCACATCGTGCTGCATGCGATGGCGAACGTTAGAACATATGCCATCCATTTGCTTCTCATCGCTTTCATTTTCCTGTGTCAGCTCCCTTCTTCCACAAGATTACGGACCTTTCACCTTAAGGAAAAACCGGTTGCCATTCAGAGTCACTGTGCTGCAAAACGAGTATCATTTCCCCCCATTCCCCATAGAAATCGCATAACCCCAGTCATTCTGGCATGATAATGGGGAGGAACCCGGCATGCGCCCGGTTCCTTCCCGCTTCTTCCCCAGCCTTATGGCTCTATGCCCCAAACCAATGCGTCGTTCAAGTACAGCGTGACGCGCTCCCAATCTGCGTACGCAGTTTTCGTTGGATCGTAGGAATAATCGTTCGTCTCGTCAAAGTTGCTCCAGTTGGCCTTCGCCATCCGCAGCTGGATGTCGCCGGTCTGTCCGCCTGGCGCGATAGAGCCGGCGCCTGCCGTAAAGGTCAGTTCCACATAGGTGTCGGTAAAGGTCGTCTGGATGTTGCTGCTGCCGATTTGCGCCCAATCGATCCAGGCATTCATTGCCTCGCTGCCGTCCTTGGAGAAGTAGTAGCGCAGTTTCAGGTTGCTCAGCGCAACTGCTGTCGTTCCATTATTCTTAATATTAAAATGCGGCTTGATCTGATTGTCGGCAGCATTCGTATCCGCCGCTCTATATTGCACTACCAGCGCTGATGGCGTCGTGCCGCCTTGCGGCGTCGCACTTGCTGCTGCAGACGGGCTGCTTTCACCGGCGCTGTTCGACGCGGTCACAACATAATAATAAGTTGTGCCGTTCGTCACACTCGTGTCCGTATAGGCCGTGCCGCTCAATGTCGCCACTGTCGCATACGGGCCGCCGCTTGTTGTCGCCCGCTTCACAGCATAGCCGGATGCTCCGCTTGAGGAATTCCAGCTCAGTGTCACTTGTCCGTCCCCAGCCGTTGCCGTCAAACCGGTCGGCGCTGCCGGCACCTCTTCTGTACTCTCCTGCGGAGTAGCACTCGCCTCGGCAGAGTTCGCACTCGTGCCAACACTGTTGGACGCAGCCACTACATAATAGTACGTCGTGCCGTTCGCCACGCTTGCATCCGTATAAGCTGTTCCGCTCAACGTCGCCAAGGTCGCATACGGGCCGCCGCTTGTCGTCGCCCGCTTCACGATATAGCTGGCCGCTCCGCTTGAGGCGTTCCAGCTCAGCGTCACTTGTCCGTCTCCGGCCGTTGCTGTCAGTCCGGCGGGCACTGCCGGAACAACCGGCTCGCCTGCTGCCGGCTCCGTGCCGAATACTAATTGACCGTCATCGTACACAGGAATATACGGTGTCTTGGCAGCAGTGCTGCCCGCTCTCAGCCCTTGATACGAATAGTCGTTGGTTGGATCCCAGAACGTCGTATTCACAGGAGCACTGATACGGAATTGGATTTCTTTTCGATGCTGGGATTGACCGCCCGGATAAATTTTCACACCTGTAAAATCAATGTTCGTATAGTAAATATGATTGGCTTCATCATGGGCAATCAACGGAGATACGACCCCTCCTTGGTTGTAGCCGCCAGCAGCTACTCTAATGTCATTGACGGTATAGCCCGCAGCGTATACTTCGGACAAATCCACATAATAGTTGAACGAAAGCTTGTCGCCCATTCTTGCCGGCCATCCGGAACGATTGTTGAGCAGCGCCTTGATTTCCGTATAAGTTGCGCCGCTGCTGTTCACAGACGCCTCTACAAAAAACTCGTCCTCAGTCGGCGTTTCCGGCACAGGGAAATTGCTGAGCGGCTGTCCGCCGAAAAGCAGGTACATCTTGGCAATCGCGCTCGTAAAGCCGGCATTGTAGTCCGTGGCCACCTCGTTGGTCACGTAGTTGCCGATCTCATCTACGTACGCATCACTTGCATTCGGACCGCCTACAAGCGCACCATATAACACATGACGATGATCTGCCGGCACGTTCTGACTGTCTGCCCAAGAGCCATGTGCTGTGCGATGATGCGGTCTTTGCGGCGGGTTGGTTCCGAACCCGACCACGTAACTGCTGTTACGCGGGTTGTCGCCTAGCATGTAATTGATTTGGCTAATCGCAAAATCGCGGTATTTCTTCGCTTTCACCGGATCCCGGCTTTCCAGCCAATCGGAGTAGACGAAGGCCAGGAACGAGGCATTCGCCGCATAGCGCAGCGCTCCCCAAGAATCCAGCCAAGCTAGCCCGCCCGGTGTGTACGTAATCCGTTCCCCGGTTTCCGCCGTTCCGCTGGTCCAGTAGTCCAGGTTCCGCTCGGTGGATACGATAAAACGGGGATCCTCCGTCAATTTCGCCAGCAGGAGCTGGGCACCGTAACGCTTGTCGTCCCAGGCATGCGTCCACTTGTATCCCCAGTAAGGCGTTTGCCCCTCGGTTCCCCAATCATCTGTTGACGCGATAGCCTTATCCAGATAGGCTTGCTCGCCGGTCGCCAGATAGAGCCAGACAGCGCCCCATGTTAATTCGTCATGGTAGCCGCTCCAGGAACGGTAGAAATTTCTGGCATCCGTGATGCAGTCCGAATACGCACCGCGATAGGTGTCCGCAAAGCTGTAAAGCTGTCTGGCATGCGTCAGCAGCTCATCCGCATAAGCAGGGTCATAAGCCCGGAACACCAGCGAGGACGCTGCCATCGCAGCTGCTGTTTCTCCCGCCAAATCGGAGCCGGGACAACTGGCATCGATTTTGAAGGAAGGTCTTTCCATTTGCATGACTTCCGCAGGCCCCCACCACTTATGGTCTTCATCGCCTTCGCCGACTTGCCCGTAAAATTCTTTCGGTCCTGTATGCGCCTTGATGAAGTAATCGTTAACCCACCGAAGATTAAAGAGCATTTCATCCAGCTGACCCGTCTGGATATAGGCATCCTCGTACTCATACAGCCCCCATGCCAAGATTGTGGCCGTGGCCGCCATCGGCAGACCGAATTTCACATGGTCGCCCGCGTCGTACCATCCTCCGGTCAAGTCGTGCCCGACATCCGCACCATCGTTCAAGCCGGAATCCCCGCGCCAGGAAACACGATTTTGCTCAGACAGCTTGCCCGATTGCTGAGCTTCATAAAAGAACAGTGATTTCTGCAAAACTTCGGCATAATTGTAACCGCCCGCCGCCTGCGCGGTTGATGCGTTGGCGAATAAACCAGCGAACATCGAGGCAATCAATGCAAGCGCCAAGAGCAGCAGTACGATCTTTTTTCGTAACTGCTTCATTTCTTTTTCCATATCACGATCCTCCCATTTTATCCAAACTTCAATTCATGCACCCTGCCAACTGCCAGGCGAAACTTGCAATTCAAGGCGTGACACCGCTGCGATTTTCATAAGAACTGTTCTTCGTCGCATTCCTCCTCACACTGCCCATTATGCTAGACTGCTTTGTCTCCATTCTTTTTTTGCTCCGCGTTTGGCAATCTCTTGATCCAGGCACCACCTCCTTCACAAGAATGAAAGCCCTTTCGTAAATCGATTCAGTAAAATGAAGGCGTACTAAACGGCGAAGGGAAAACGATTTCCGTCTTCTTTGTACGGATGGAATTAATTTCTTCATCCGTTTTGACATCAGCATAACGGCTCCATCTATATGGCGTCAAGTACTATGGAAAATTCGAAAGAATCTAGTAGTTTTTCAAAAAAATATTCAACCTTTTTTCCCGCGATCCCCACCAAACATTGCGCGTCCAAACAAACTCTGCTTTCTTCTCTTTGAATCTCCTGAAATTCTAGTAAATTCCATCAAAACTTTTCCTTATTCAGCTTCGTTTAATAGAGTAAAGACTTTAGGTACATAAAGGAGATGTGGAATGCAAACTGTTGTCGAGCGATGGAAGACGCTATGCTGCCTGGTGCTTATCTTTGGACTTTTCGCCTCATCATGGATGACTTTGCCCGGACAAGCAGCCAGCCAAAAAGACCAGACGACCCAGTACAGAGTCTATCAAAACGACGTCTTGTTGAAAGAATTTGCCGGACGCAATCAGGCCATTGCGTATGCCAAGCAGTTTACCGACAGCTATGTCGAAGACATTGAAACCCGCACGTGGATTTGGTCGCAATTCCCGGCATACCGGGTGCAGGTGGATGGCACCATGCTCCCCAAAGCGTATCATACGAGAGAAACCGCTGTCCAAGCAGCCCGGCAGCATCAGAAGGCCAGTGTGATCCATCTGGAGCAAGCCGGGTGGATCTGGCACAATTATCCTCGTTACCAAGTGTATCAAGGAGAGAAAACATTCGAAGCCTGGGGATTTGCAACGCTGTCTGAGGCAAAGAAGGAAGCCAACAGATGGAGCCGGGCGCATGTCATCGATTTAATGACTAGCCAATGGGTTTGGGATAATATCAGCGATCAGCAAGAAGCCGAGATGCGCAAGGGCGAACCGATATACCGCGTTGTCGGTCCTGGCGATACGGACACGGATTTCACTTATGCGAATCTGCGCGATGCGGTGAACAAAGCCCGGCAGCTGGATGGCGCCAAAGTCCTCCATACTGCCCAGAACGAACAAGTTATATACGAGAACGCGAAGCGCTACGCGGTCTACCAAAATGCCAATTTGCTTGAAAGCTTCTATCATATTGAAGAAGCCAGTCACTATGCGAAGCAATGGGCCAACGCGCGCGTCATGGAAGATGGTCGGGAAATCTGGACGAATGTTCCCTATTATCAAGTTTGGCATGACGAGGAAACCAGAGTCGGGCACTACCGCACTTTGAATGAAGCATTGTCGGTCGCGCAGAGCTTGCCGCAAGCGATGCTCCTGAACCGGACGGGCAAGACGATCTGGGACAACTCCAACCGCCTCCAGGTTTGGGGCTGGAACGGAAGCTCATCCGCCTCTCTCATCCGCCAGCAAGTGTCGCAGACAATCGGATTGGATGTGGACTCGCCGACATGGTTTGAGCTTGCCGACGCTAACGGAACGCTGAAGGATACATCAAGTCCGGAGTTGGTAAAGTGGCTGCGCGACCAGGGGCTTGAAGTCCATCCGCTCGTCCATAACCAATTCGATTCCAAGCTAACCAGCGCTTTCTTGGGCAATGCGAAGGCGCAAGAAGCTTTTATCTCGGAACTGGTCAATCGTTGCGCAGCCCTCGGGGTCGACGGCATCAATCTCGACTTTGAATCGCTTAACGGTTCGGATCGAGCTCGATTCACTGCGTTTGTCACCGCACTGGCTGAGGCTGCACATGCCAAGGGGCTAAAGCTGTCCATCGATCTGCCTAGAGGAAGCATCGCCTGGAATGATCGAACAGCGTTTGATCATGCGGCATTGGCCAAGGTAGTCGATACGATCATCATTATGACGTATGATCACCATTACTCCGGCAGCGATGTGCCAGGCTCGGTTGCAGGACTGGAATGGACGGAAAATGGAGTGAAGGAATTTTTGTCCTACGGCATTCGCCGCGACCAGCTGGTAATGGGCATTCCTTTTTACAGCCGCTTGTGGAAGCTTGATGCGAACGGGAAGCTGGTCGGCAATCGCTCCCTGCTCAACAAGGATATTGCCCCGCTGCTGGCATCCAAGAAGACGACAAAAACATTCGATAGCCGCTTTGGACAATATCGCTATGAATATCAGGAAGATGGATTTACGTATCAATTTTGGATGGAAGATGAAGAAACATTGAAAGCGCGTATGGACATTGCGAAGAAATACAAGCTTGCGGGCGTTGCCTTCTGGAGGCTTGGCCATGAGCCTGCTGATATTTGGGAAACAGTTGTAAAGGAGAAATAAAAGATGGAAAAGGAAAGAGGCTGTCCAAGTCGTCGCCGACTTTGGACAGCCTCTTTTTCACATCCAGTTGCCGTTACGGCTCAATTCCCCATACGAGCGTGCCGTTACGGTACAGCGTGACCCGATCCCACTCTGCGAAAGATGTCTTCGTTCCATCATACGAATAGTCATTCGTTTCGTTGAAGTTCGACCAATTGGACTTGGCCAAGCGCAGTTGAATCTCGCCTGTCTGACTGCCGGGCGCGATCGAACCTGCAGCCGCCGTAAAGCTTAGCTCTACGTATGAGTCTGTGAAGGAAGTGGCAATGTTGCTCTGACCTATCTGCGCCCAATCGATCCAGGCGCTAACCGATTCGCTGCCATCCTTCGTGAAATAATAACGAAGCTTCAGCTCGCTTAGCGGTACAGCGCTCGTTCCTCGATTGACAATATTGAAGTGCGGCTTGATTTGGTTGTCCGTCGCACTTGTATCGCCTGCCTTGTAGAGCACAGCAAGCCCGGACGGTGCTGTCACGCCTTGCGGTGTCGCGCTGGCGGGAGCAGAATTCGGGCTTTCGCCCGCATTGTTCGAGGCGCTGACGACATAATAATACGTTGTGCCATTCGTCAGGCCGCTGTCCGTGTAGCTCGTTCCGCTTACTTCGCTGGCGACGGCCGCGTACGGTCCTCCGCTTGTCGTGGCGCGCTTCACGGTATAATGCGTTGCACCGCTCGACGCATTCCACGACAGCGTTACCGCTCCGTCCCCTGCCGCCGCTGTCAAGCCGTTCGGCGCTGCCGGCGGCTGCGGTTCGACGATGCCCTGCGGCGTAGCGCTTGCTGCGGTGGAGTTCAAGCTCTCTCCCGCGCTGTTCGAGGCGCTGACGACATAATAATACGTTGTGCCATTCGTCAGGCCGCTGTCCGTGTAGCTCGTTCCGCTTACTTCGCTGGCGACGGCCGCGTACGGTCCTCCGCTTGTCGTGGCGCGCTTCACGGTATAATGCGTTGCACCGCTCGACGCATGCCACGACAGCGTTACCGCTCCGTCCCCTGCCGCCGCTGTCAAGCCGTTCGGCGCTGCCGGCGGCTGCGGCTGCTGGCCTGAATCGCCCGGAGCGCTTCCCGCTATCAACGTACCGTTCCGATACAAGCCTACCTTCGTATTGTTGCCGTAAGCCGTCATGGTGCCATCATACGAATAGTCGTTCGTTTCGTTCAAATTCGCCCAATTGCTGCTGTTCAGCCGCAGCTGGATATCTCCTGTATTCGCTCCTGCCGCCAACTGGCCGGCACCGGATGCGAACGAGAGGGACAAGTACGAGTCGGCATTTTCGGCCGGCGCTGCCATGCTGGCTACGCTTGCCTGTATGTTCGAGCAGCCGATTTGCGACCAATCGCAGTTCACCTGCATCGTCTGGTTTTGATCATTCGTGAACCAGTAGCGGATTTCCAGTTCGCTTAAAGAGACAGGTGCTGTTCCCCCGTTGACGATGCGGAAGTGCGGCTTCATCTGATTGTCGCTGGCATTGGTATCCCCTGTCTTATACTCGACGCGCAAACCGCCTGGGTCCACGGCGATCGGTGTAGCGGAAACTGTATTAGAGAGTGTGTCGCCGCTTGTATTTTGTGCCCGCACTCGATAATAATAGGTCGTGCCGTTCACCACGCTCGTATCGGTATAGGAGCGACCCGTAGTCAACTCAAGCTCACTGAACGGTCCTGCCGCCGCTGTCGCCCGCTCCACACTATAGGATTGCGCGTTGCTGGAGGCTGACCAATTCAGTGCAACCTGTCCGTTGCCTGCAGTTGCGGACAAAGTAAAGGTGCCCGGCAACGGCACTTGCGGGGTAGCCGAAGCCGTATTGGACAAAGTTGTCCCCACGCTGTTCGAGGCAGCGATTCTGTAGTAATAGGTAGTGCCGTTAATGGCGCTCGTATCCACATAACTCCGTCCGGCCACAGCAGCCAGTGAAGAGAATGGACCGGAGGCGCTCGTAGCCCGCTGCACCGCATAGCCTGTAGCGTCTGTCGAGGCTGTCCATTCCAGGGAAACCTGGCCATTGCCTGCCACGGCTGTCAGCGTAAATTCGCCAGGCAGCTGAGGCGGCGCCGGTGTTACACTCACTTCAGTGGAATGAGCGGACTCGCCTTCGCTATTGACCGCCGTTACTACGTAATAGTAGGTGACACCATTCGTTAAGCCGGTATTTGTGAAGCTCGTACCGTTCAATCCGGTTGCCACATTCGTATATGGTCCGCCGGAGGTTGTCGCCCGCTTGACATTATAGCTGTCCGCATTCGATACACTGTTCCAGGAGATCGTTGCCTGGCCATCATCACGGACAGCTTGCACGCCGCCAGGCGGCACAGGTACAGATGGACCTGCATCATCGCCGATCAGCCGATCGAACTCGGCATAGGCCGTCGCCATATCCACTTGCGACCAGAAGCGGTGGTAAGTAAACGTCGGAACGCCATTCTCCCACTCGCCTGTGCTCGGATTGTAAGAAGTTTGATAGAGGTTCTCCAGGTACTCCCACTGCGGGTCCTGTTTGATGTCCGGACGCAGGTCGGCATAGCTGATATAATAGCCGTTGCCGCCTCTCGCCGGATCAGAAGGGACTCCCAGCGAAGAGGAAATCGTATTGCCTTGCCCTGTCGTTCCTGTCCAGCCGGCAGGGAAGTAAATCTCTTTCTCGAAGAATCGGAAATAGTCGCCTCTTGGCTCCGGAACAGCAATGCCGATACCGTCATTGTAGTTCCAAGCGACATCCAACAGGCTGTTGGCCAAATCGCGCGCCTGAGCGCCTTGGGCGGAATAATCGCCGTTCTCTGCCTTAGTGGCGGCTGCATAGAATGTTAGCGCCTTGATATAGCTGCCAAGCACACCGACGTCCTGGCTCGGGTTCAACGCAGCTGCATGGAAGTTCGGGTTGCCGGTAAAGTTGTCAAAGCCGTTCCATGAATCCGGCTGACCGCTCCATTCCTGATTGCCAATGATATAGAAGGCGCCGGGCTCGGAAACAGTCGCCACTGTCGGATTATGACCGCCTAGAATGCGCTGACCGTTCGGATCGAGATAATAGCCGTCATCATCTGTGACAGGACGCTCATGAACGAATGTGTAGTCCATTGACCAGTCAATCCACTTATCCATCACAAGCTTGGCCATCTGGAATTCCTTGGAGGATGTGTCGCCATTTGCGGCAAGAATATAATAAAACTCTGCGACACGCTCGAGCGGCCAAGCCTGGAATCCAAACCAGTTGTTGGACGGCGGATCGTGATAAACCGGATCCTCATCGTACGCCAATCCATAGAATGTGCTTACGCCAGCCGGATACCGGTCGTAGGAGCCGCCGATGCTGTTCGTTGCTCCGCCGCCGACTGCCCCTTCGTCCGAAAGCAGCCATGTGTAAAACTCCAGCTGTCGAGTCATGGATATATCCCAATCCGATGCGCCTGTAGCCGATGAAGGTTCCAGGCCGCCGCGAGAAAGCGCGTAGGCTGCCACCGGATTGTTGTAGGCCTGGTGCACATGGCTCGAGCCAATTCTCCATGCCCAGTTGCCGCCGTGTGGATTTTGCGGCGTGCCCAGTCCCCCGCCCCATGCAGTATACCAGGCCATTAAATAGTGACTGGAACTTTTGCCGGAACCGGCTCTTGCATTTCCGTTAGCCGTGCTTCCAATTTCGACGAAGTACTTGTCATACATCCCGTAGCGCAAGTAATCGCCCATTTTTTTCGCCTTGTTCAAATACGTTTGGTTGTTGTAACCGAGCTCCTTCGCCCAGTACATAACCTGCACAGCGCGCGCATCCGCATCTGTAGCCGCTGTATAGCGCCACTGCGGTGCGGGATTGCCGCCTACGAACAGCGAAACATACCCTTCACCGGGCTTGCCGTAAGTAAAATCGTCCTGAGACGGATGGGTAATCGCTTCCCAAACCGACTCCTGTTCGCCGCGCTGGAACGTATTCACATACGTTGCGGTATGATTGGGATTCAACGTATTGCCAAAGCCGTACCAATCATCAACATCAAGCAACCAATGCATCAGATAAGTATCGTTGTTGCCGTAGGTGGCCTTCAATTCCGCATCAAGCGGATCTTGACCGACCGGTATTTGCCCGGGTTGCGTCGGATACATATCCGGATAAGGACGTTCCGGGAAATAATCGGCTGGCGAGCCAGGTCTATAGTGGCTCATCGTCGGCTGCTCGCTGGCGGACGGAATAATGAAAGTTTCCATATTGTCCCACGCATCCTCAAGCTTGGACCAATCGCCAGTATAGTAACCGTACAAGGTCTCCAGCCATAACCAGTAGCTGTAAGCTTCAGATGTAGTCATGTGTCCGTAATCCGGCGCTTCGCTCATCAGTGTTTCCACGGCATGATAAGGAATGCCTTCAGGAGAAAAGTAGCCGTTGGCAGGATTTTTGATCTGATTGTACAGGGTCAGGAACCTGTCCACCATGACAGAGTTCGCGGCAGCAGCTGCCTGCACCGGGGCATCCGGTTCCGCACCTTGTGCCGTTGGGGCTATGACGGGCATGCAAAGCAGCAGCGCAAGCAGGATAATGAGCATGTGTTTGAGCAAAGGGACAAGATTCCCCTTGCTGTTCATTCCTATCATATCAAGTACTCCTCTCTTGAATAGTCTTCGTCGTCTCATGTCGATCTGGTTGCGGGTGCTTCACCTCTCTTTGCATGGTATGCTTGCGTTGAATGCACTTCATATGTGCAGCGTCCGGCCTCACCCCCTTTCAAAGATGATTAAAGGCATAGCTTCTATGCCGATCCGCCTCATGCCAGTCACGGAACTAACAGTCCGGATGCCGAACCATGGAAAGGGCATGACTGGTTGAAACGCAGTTGCCGAAAGCGCTTGCAACAATATCAAAATCATGAATGGAAGAGGCTGTCTCATATACATATTGAAAGAAGAATTCGCAGTTGTTGGAGCCTTCGGCTAAAGGGAAAACCTTTTCATCCAAGCCCGCAGAGCCTGGTTCATGCCTTAATGTAGGTAGCTGGTCGAGATCCCTGAGGAGTGATTGTGTCGTTCATGAGGAAATGTGATTGCGTATTGCGAGGCAGTCTATCGGTTGTGCTTGTTTATTACAATAACGGATAGCGCTGTCGGGCGTCAAGTTTACAATATTTCGATCAGGGTTGTAGGTGAACGAAAAAAAATCCGGCATGCCCCATCGCACACCAAGCGAAATTCTCGCATATGCACACAGCTGGTTGGCTTCCAACCGGCTCTTGTCAGCAGCCGCAGAGACACTTTATCCGCATCTGCTCCCCAGAATCATCCGGCGGCACGAGCAGCAGAATGGCATTGGGTCGAGAGCGGAGTCTTCTTGCTTTTCGTTCCGCGATGTTGGTGACAGTCGTGTCCCCTCTTTCTCCGGCAATGATGATCTCCCACTCAAGCAGAAGAAAAAACACAACTCAACCATAGTCAGCGTGCTTTTTTAGTGGCGGGTCATATAATTTATCGAGCAAAAAAGTATATCCGTACATCGCCGCAATGGATATCGTCGTCGTGATAAAGAACCAACCTTCTTTGCAGATGATCAAATGATATCTGTATGCAACATAGTGGCCGCCATAAAGGAGAACGATTATTAGAAACTTCCATCCCCATTTGAATTTCGAAAAATACATAATCATAATAATTCCCCCAAGAAGCAGCATATAGGTTCCCGAAAGCACTACAAGACTGCGTTCTTTATCCGGGAGAAAAGTTTCGCTGAAAATCCGGACGCCCGTTAATCTGAATACCCAAACAATCGTATGCTGATGCAGCGTCACCAGGCCAAAGAAGAGGAACAGGAACCGCCAAATACGTCCAAAGCTTGTGTTTACGATCAAATATGCTTTTTTTGTCAGCCAGAATAAAAGGAGAAGCCCGGCTACTGTCATCCATGTTCGATACCAGTTATGTTTATAAATGCCCAGAGCCAGAAATAGTTCCTCTACGAATGCGTAAGCTGCAGCGATTACCACATGCCAAATGTAACCTAGTCCGAAGACTGCAAGGAAAACTGCTGATGAAGAGACAGAAAATTGCGAAAAAAGATTCCCTGCTATTGAATCGTCCGCCGGGGAGTGAGGAACAAGCATCGGAAAATATTGATAAGCCTTAAAAAACGAATAGACAATCATTTCGAAGCAAAAGGCCATGCCGCTTATGGTCAAATAAAAGGCAAGCAGTTGTCTGCGGTTATTCGCCTGAAGTAAAGTAATCGCCAAAACCATAATCGTTATGATCCCAAGGAGAATAAACCAAATTGTGTTGTTCCAGAAAGCAGGATCCATACGCGTCATCCCTCTATTTCCGCCTGAAGTAAATGGAAATTATTCACTACTTCTACTATGCCCTGCCCGCATAAAAAAAATTCTGTAACATTCGCCAACTAGTGCGCTTCCAGATGCGCTCCTGCAAAAATAAAAGACGCTGGCTCTTTGAACCAGCGCCTTGCAGCTCTATAATGTCTGCTTCATGGCCTTATGACGAATGCCATGCTTCACGAAGTCTTCACGCTCGATCCAGTCTTCCGTTGTTGCCTGGAAGCCGACAGATGCCCAGAACGACATAGCCGTATTTCTGGATACCAATTCGATGCTCTTAAAGCCTCGGTCCGTGCAATATTCATGAACAAGTATCCACAGCTGCTTGCCGATCCCTTGACCCTGCAAAGCAGTGCGCGTTGCGGCGTGATGCAGCTCTACATGCTCGCCGTCTATAACAAGAACCATTACACCTACCACTTCGGTGCGTTCGTTCATGGCGACGAAATATAGCTCCTCCCCTTGAATTTTCAGTTGGTCCTGCATCGTATCCGACATCTGCAGCGGTTTGAACAGCACATCGTAGAGCAATTGCTTGGCTTCTTGAATGGTGGTCGGATCTTCCGTAAGAAAATAGGTATATATCATATAGGTTATCGTCTCCTCGAGTTTCTGGTTGCATTACTTTTGTGAATCGTCTTTTCTATAGACGACAAGGATAGCGCTTCGCTGGTTCTCAATCCCTTCTGCAACCCGCTTCACAATCGAACCGTAATGAACGCCCACCACATCCTCTTCCTTTAACCCGGCCAGAAAAGCATTGGCGCGTTCCACAGCAAGTGATCGATCGGTATCGATAAATTCCTTCACTTGAATCATAAGCATTCACCTCATCCTTTATAGTTCCATTTCTTCATCATGCAGCAGCTGGATGTCATCCACTCGTACACGCATAATCCCAGAGGGAGTTTCGAGATTATAGGCTTCTCCCTTCCTCGCCATCAGCAATTGAAAGCCCAGCGGAGATAGGAAGGAAATTTTGTTCATATCCGGATCGGCATCGTGGGGAAGTACGATCATGAAAAATTCACTGGTCTTGTCGTTCATATCATAAAGTGCGATCTTGCTGCCAATCAGCACAACGGAATGCAAGCTGCTTAAGGTCAGATTCTCCAGCAAATCTTCCAGAACCGAAGTATAAACCCGCAGCGTTTGTTCTACCTTGCTGCGTCTGTGGGCATCTTGAGGAATATAGTGGTCCAGGAACGAAATCAGCTCCTGATCAAAATAATCCAGTTGATTCCTTATTTGCCTCCGCGAGGCTTCCAGACTGGAACTAAGGTTCATAGAAAATATCGCTCCCTTGGCGACAAACTCTGACAGTTAGTTGATCATGCATTATCTTCATAGTTTTCCCTCCGCCGTATAATTTTGAGATTCGCTAAATATACATTTTGGGGATTTTAGGAAGCAGCTTCGTTGTCGGCACCATCGATTGACTGCATAGCGGACATTGCGGACTTGTTGCTTGAAAGGTAAATTCCGCTCGCATCCACCCCTTGCACTGCTGCCCGGAACATGTCCACACCTTGGTCTCGACCAAGATTTCTTCTTGATCCTTCTTCACTGGAAATCGCTTCACTGTACGTTCTCCTTTTTGTATCCCCAACTATTCTCTGTGTTTTCTCAGCTTCTTGGGAGGCCTGCAATTTTTGCATACCTTCAGCGTTGAGCCATCCGATTGCGGGAATTCGTAAAGCAATTTGATTCCGGTCCGCTTGCACAACGGACACTCTCCCCTGCCGCGTGCGGGCAAGGTTCTTAGTACTTTCCCTCTCGTAATCGTTGCCATTTGATATCCTGTCTCCTCTTCAATAGGATGAATGAATACTCCCGTCAGGGAGACAAACAGGAAACATGGCATCACCCCCCCAAGCCATTTAATGTAAAAACAGCATATAAATACGGAGAGACATCTCGTTCGAAACGCGAACGAGATGTCTCTCTGCTTTACTATATCAAAATTGGAACAGGGCGTCAACATAGGCGATATTATCCATTTTTAGTAAGACTGTTTATTTAATGGTCCACTTACAATAAAATCACTGACCGTACTTGCAGTTTTTACATACAATATCCCATTCTTACGGCATGGGAGTGACAAACTATGGGCAGTTATCCTGCAGGCCCCTGGAATGCATCTGTGCATTTCATTGGTCCGAACCCTGTTACCACTTTCAATCAGATTCCGATTGCGCCCAGCATCGAACAAGGCGTGTACGTAGGACCATTCAGCTCTGTCATCGGTGATGTCGTCATCAAGAAAAACACGTTTATTGCGCCGAACGTCAGCATACGCGCTGACGAAGGAACTCCATTTCATATCGGAGAAGGCTCCAATCTGCAGGACGGCGTAATCCTACACGGCTTAAAGGATGCACGAGTCGAATTGCCAGATCGCGCCTACTCGATCTATCTCGGTCACGCTGTCACTGTTGCACATGGTGCGCTTGTTCATGGTCCTGTCTATATCGGCCATCATACGTTCGTTGGATTTCAAGCGCTAGTCTTTCAAGCGATCACGGGGCATAACGTATACATTTCGAACCACGCTATAGTGACCGGCAACGTGCGCATTGCCAATCATCGCTTCGTCCCGCCAGGCGCTGTTATTGACTCTCAGGACAAGGCTGACCGTTTAAAGCCGGTGCCGAAAAACAAAGAGGAATTCGCACAGGAAGTGCTGCGGGTAAATCGCGAATTCGCCGCCAGCTATCCGCTCATGTTCGGGAAAAATCGGTGCTCCTGCGGGCTGGCCTGCAACTTGTAGCTATACATGTGATCCTATCGCTGCTTCCGCAAATAGGCGTGCAGTGTCAACGGGACAAAAATAACGAGCATCAGCACACAAATGCCAAATCCTGCTGCAATATCCAGTGCGCTAAATAGCGCTTTGCCCTGCGCAGCAAACAGTACGCATCCAGGTACCATATCCCCTTCTCCCACAGAAGGTTATACGGCTCCGCCTTTCGCTCGGAATGCGAGCCTGTCAATAATGCGAAAGTGATGCCCAACAACCGATCCAGCCTCATGACAAGCACTCCTCTATAGATGGGTCTAGTTCGATCCATCTGATTTGTATGATAATGCAAGAATCCTGACATCTTTGGATGTCAGGATTAAAAGACGCACGTCATCTTTTTTTGAGTAATGATTTGTTCGAGCTAAAATAAGTGTAATCCCCTAATTCTTCTCCGGATACATATCTCGAAGAAAGACGATCGAGCGCTGGATAAGCGCCTTTAAAACTTCCACATCGATATCCGCGACTTTGTTGATGTATACACATGCCTTGCCTGACGTATGCTTGCCGAGCCGGCCCAACAGCTCCTCTCGTTCCTCGTCCCCTGTCGCAAAGTACAAGCTGATCTTGGCCTTCCTCGGCGAAAATCCGACAAGTGGCGCATCCCCTTCGTGACCGGACGCATATTTATAATGATACGAGCCAAACCCGATGATGCTTGATCCCCACATTTTCGCGGTAAAGCCTGATGCCTCCGTAAAAATATCAAGCAGCCGGCAGGCGTCCTCGCGTTTCTTCGGAGAATCCACCTGTTCAATGAAATCCATGACACTATTGTCGGTTTCCTTCGTCTTCAATTCATACATAAGCGTATCCCTTCCTTCTGTATTTCCGGCATGTATGTGTTCCACCGGCGCAGGGAAACAAGGAAAGATCGAGGAGATCACTTCCCCTGTGATATCGGTCTGAAGCATCGCATACGTTTAATCAAGAGCGATTACCGCTTCTGCTGTCCATTCATCCGGATCGATCGTCCCGCCTTCCATTCCGATCAATACTTCTACCTTTACGGTATATTGGCCTGCTGGGACACGATTTCCGTCGTTGTCCACCAAGGGCCAAGCTTCATGATAGGTAAGCTGCTCGCCTGGCCGAAGCCCTCTTTCAATTAATGCCTGAGTAAATGCTTTTCCGTACGACCATCTGTAAACCTCTTCATCATGCTCGTTACGGACGCTAATGTCAAACTGCTGTCCCGAACCGTGCGAAATTCTCAGAGCTTCCCCCGAAATGTTCTTGAGGGAAAAAACCATCTCGACTTTGCCGTTCTGAAGCTCTGCGTTCAGATCTGTTTCGAACAAGCCTTGCAAAGGTTCTTTTCCCTCCTTCTGTTGCGGTAACGGCCATTTCAAATCGGTCGCCGGCAGTTCAACGGCTTCCACCGACTTGCCGGAATCAGACGCGGGAACAGGTGCATGCGAAAGAGGCTGTTCAGACTCGTCTTCCCGAACCTTTGCCGAAGGTTCATCGAGCAAGTGAGATGGCCCCTTTGCTTCCAAGCCCGCAGATGCGCGAAGTGGTTCATTCGAATGGGGCTGATCGGTGAATGTCTGGCTCACATAGAAGATTGCAGCAATAGTCACCCCCAGTAAAATGCTGCTTGTCATGATTACTCTCATTCCCAGATCCTCCTTCTACACATATCCCTGTTTACGCCATAGACGTGAGGAAGCGAAACAAAGTTGCATGGCTTGCGCCTTGGCCTGCATGCAGCAGCAAGAAAAAAATCTACAGAAATCTCGTTTCTTTGACATAATTTTCAACATTCTTTGCGCAATCCTTGGTATAATGGGCTTATGAGGTGATTTACGGAAGTGGAACATACGAACAACATAACGCACTTAACGGAGCAAATGCCGTTAACGAACGGCGGCCACATCCTCTACTGCTATGACAGCTTGAACAGTTACATAGACAATGCACTTGCCTTTATTATAAAAAGCGTAGAGCAAGCCCACCATGTGCTCGTCATTGACATGCCGGACCATTGCGACATGCTTCGTAATCGGTTAACCTCGATCCTGCCTTCTTCCCAGCAGGCTGTCATTCAATTCATGGACAGTCTGACATTCGATCAGCTGTTGAACCGCATGAGCAGCGATCAATTGCTGGAGCACATTTACAACATCACGCAGCCGATCTCGATGAAGCGAAGCGCCTTCCGAACATGGGCGCATGCCGAAGTATGGGACCCCCTTGCCATGGAGCAGCGGATCATCCACTTTGAACGGATCACCGACGCTATGCCGTCCGGGATGCAATCTATCACTGTATGCGCGTACCCTGCCTGGAAACTTTCAGGTACCGTGCAGCTTCAGTTGATGAAGCATCACGAATATTTGATGACAGACAGGGAATTTGTGCAGTCTCCTCTTTTTGCGAACAAAGCCACCATCTTCCCATCTTTGTCACAGCAATCCGAGTTGGAATCCGAAATGAACCTCTTCAAGCAAAAGCTCGATTTTGTTCATGTCATTTCCCATGAAGTTCGCAACCCATTGACGATTATGAAAGCCTTTGCAACTATGGTGTTGGCTAAGGAAAAGCAGTTGAGCGATTATGGGAAAGAGAAGATTAAGGCAATCTCCGAATATGTGGATGTGATCGACAATGAAATCAATCACATTATTTATACGGAGCAAATGCTGTCTGGAGAAGAATTGTGGGGACTTGAGCAAATCGAAGATGCCCTTCCACTGATCCAGGAAACGGTTGAGTTCATGTGCATCAAGGCGAGATCCGAAGGGATCACCTTGCAAACCGAGGTTCTGACCGAGTCTCCAGTTCCGATACGTACAAGTGTAATCGGTTTGAAGCTAATCCTGTCCAATTTGCTCAGCAACGCGATTAAATACAGTCACGAGCAAGCGAAGGTGTACTTGCGCATCTATACTGGTGCCCGTCAACTTCTCATTGAGGTAAAGGACGAGGGGGTAGGGATGGATGCCGGGCAAGTGTCCCGTCTCTTCCGAAAGTACGGAAAAATGAACTTCGAGCGAAGCGGTCAGGGAATTGGCTTATATATGGTGAAGAAGCTTGTCGATCACCTGAAAGGCTCCATCGAGGTGCAAAGCCAGCCGGAGCAAGGCACGCTCATCCTAGTTAAGCTGCCTCTTGCGCCTGGCTGACATGGAAAAGGAAGGGATGGCGGTTACAACCGCCCCCCTCCCGTCGATCAAACTACATCGTAACCTTGTCCTTCAATCGCTTCCTTAATCGCTTGAGGCTGCAGCTTCGAGTCGTCATACTCAATGTCTACCTTCTTGGCTTCCAAATCAACCTTGCCTTGTGCTCCAATCTCGCGCAATGCCTTCTCTACCGCGCTTACACAGTGTCCGCAGGACATTCCTTCTACTTTCAAGCTTAAATTTGCCATCTTTCTCTCTCCTCTTCTTCATTATTTCATTAATTTCTTGACTGTAACGAGCAGCTCGTCAATGACTTCTTCCTCGCCTGATTGAATGCGCTCAATCACACAGCTCCTCATGTGCCCTTCCAGCAGCAGTTTGCCGACACTATTCAAGGCAGACTGTACCGCAGCAATTTGGTTCAGCACATCATCGCAGTATACATCTCGTTCAATCATCGATTTCACACCGCGGATTTGGCCTTCGATCCGGTTCAGACGAGACTGCAAATTCGCCTTCATCTCTTCGGAATGATGGCTCTTGCGTTCTGTCATCGCAGTATGACACTGATCTACCATCTACATACCTCCATGGGGTATCGGATACGTCGATTGTAATATACCCATCGGGGGTATGTCAAGCGATTCGTTCATCATTTTGATTTCGTCTTTTTCTTCCACCGTGGCAGCTTGAACATCCGCTCATGTCCGTTCCTCGCGGGAATTGACAGCCTCTCTGCCGTCACCGGTTCGGCAGCAGGCATCAATGCCAGCTGAAGCGGCTTCCAGAACCGAAGCGCATAGAGCAAGCCGCTGACCACTACTGCCAAAACAGCATAGGTCAACCATGGCAACGCCGTCATTGTACCGAAGGCAAGCATCTGCCCGCCCGCGAATTTGCCACCGCTTTCACCCACACCGGCAATAAAATTCGAGACGCCGAAAAATACACCGACCATCGGCGCGGCAGCAATCCTCGAAACTGTAGCGTCAATCGTGGGGAGAACGAGCATCTCGCCGACAATGAAGACCGCACCGCTGAGTGCCAAACCATAGAAGGAGGTTGACCCATACAAGGATGCAAGTCCGCCGCCGAGAAACAGGACGCCGGCAGCCAACACCGTTGCCGGATGCCGACCTTGAATAAACAGCCGCGTCATGGTCGTCTGCAGCGAAATGACGATCAGGCTGTTCATGGTCCAAATTAAGCTGACAATTCCCGGATCGGACAGGATGCTCTCCGCCCGAAGCGGCAAGCTTAGGGAAAGCTGCGTATACAAGGCCCACACCAACACGGTCACTAGTGAAAACCCAATGAACGCTTTATTTGTAAATACAGCCTTGTACGCTTTCAGTTCTGGTGACTGGCAAGGCGCATCTCCGCAGCCTTTCGGGAGCAGCAGCCCATTCACGGCTCCCAGGAGCGCATAGCAACCGGCAGCCGTGTAAAATAGGTACGCGGATGCGCCGCCCAAAACGAAAAACGTGAGGAGTCCGGCTGTGGCTATACCAATGTTGGCCGCAATGCCGCGCAATGAGAAGGCAGTGGTTTTGAGCGTTGCGTCCGAAGCAATGGCGGCAATGGCCGCTTTGGTCGCCGGTGCGTTCAGCCCTATGCCAAGGCCATTCAACAGCGCCATGCCCATCAGCAGCCATGCCGGTTCAGCCAGCGCATAGCCAACTAGCGCCGCCGCATTAATCCAAGCTCCACCGGCAATAATCATCCTGCGCCCGACGCGGTCAGAAAGCCAGCCTCCGAGCAAACTGCCCGCCTGAAAGGCGAACGGTGTTAGCCCGAGAGTCAGCCCGATCTGCGTTACACTCATGTGCTTGGCCAGCTTCAAATAAATGGGGAGCAGCGGAACGACCATATAAGTGGCAAGGTGGGCGGCTAATACTCCGAACAGCAGCACCTTCATCGTTCCACTCATTTCACGCAGCGCAAGGATCATGCCTTTCACACCTTTTGTCATAGATTCACTGTTTGCTTAGTATCGCAATGAATGGCATGTTTTATGAAACACGAACCTATGAAAAAAAAAAAGCTGTCCATAACTGGACAGCCAAAAGTATAAGCAGATAATCATCCGTTTATGTCGTTTGCAACGGCAGCTCATTCAAATAATCGCGCACCTGATCCGGCGTCTTGGCAAATTTGCTGTGCAGATGCCCGACTTTCTCGCCTTTTTGGAATACGAGCAAACTTGGAATGCCGCGTACTTCATTCGATTCTGCGATTTCCTGAAACTGCTCTGCATCCATCTCCACCCACTCCAAATCGCTGCGCTCCGCTATAATGTCTGTAATAAACCGGTCGAAATTTTTGCAATCCGGACACCAGGTTGTGTAATACTTGATTGCAGTCGGCGTGTCGCGATGGATAAGTTCCTGATACTGCTCTATGGATTCTATTTTCTTCATGGTTGCTCCTCCTCCATCATTGAGCTTCTTTACTCTATTGTCAATCAATCCGCTTCCAATTGCAAGTCGAACGGGACAACCCTTCGCTTCTCCTGGCTTTCGTTCGCGAGTTCAATACAGCGAATGACAGCTAACGCTTCCTCGGCCTTTACTGCGGGGACACGCCCTTCCACGATGGATTCATAGATGTCCGCATAATAACGCTCGTATGCGCCGGGAAGCGTTTCGATCTTGCCAATGACGTGCAAGCCGGCTATCTCCGCGTTCAACGTTCCCCACTGCGCTTCTGGCTCCATGCCCCAATCACTCTTGCTCCCTGGCACTTCACCGCGCTTTAGAGCCGCCTCCTGCGGGTCCATTCCGTATTTGACGAACGATCCCTTCGTTCCGTGAATAACAAAATGCGGACCAAGCTCCCTTACCAGCATGCCTGCCTTCAACGTAACCGTCAGATCATCGTACCCCAGCTTGATCTCGAACGCATCATCCGCCTGCGCTCCGTCCCGCTGCTTTTTGCATGCTGCGTAAACCGTTTGCGGATGGCCAAACAGCTGGAACGCTTGGTCAATCAAATGCGATCCCAAATCATAAAGCAATCCGGATCCGGGCAACTCTGCTTCCCGCCAAGCCCCCGGCTTCAATTGCGGACGATAGCGGTCAAAGTGCGCTTCATATTCCACAACCCGTCCTAACGCGCCTTCAGTGATCAACTGACGAACGGTCATAAAATCACCGTCCCAGCGGCGGTTGTGAAAGACGCTCAACAGCAGCCCGTTCTGCTTCGCTAGACGGATGAGCCTTTGGGCTTCTGCAACACTTACGGTAAACGGCTTATCTACGACTACATGCTTGCCGTGCGCCAGCGCGAGCTCCGCAAGAGCCGAATGCGAGTCATTGGGTGTAGCAATGACAACCAGTTCGATGTTCGAATCCTTGACCAATTCCTCCGCACTTCTCACAACCTTTACGTGCTTGTAGCGCTCCTGCGATTGATTGCTCCTTCTTTCCACAACGCTATGCAGCTGGAGACCCGCAACACTGCTTATCACTGACGCATGGAAGACTTGACCGGCCATGCCGTACCCGACCAGCCCCACGTTTACCGTTCTCATCGTTCTCCCCCTCTCTCTGCTTGATAATTTGTTTGCTGCTCCCCCTGCTTGGCGTCATGCTGAGCGTCCGGCTTTGCCGCATCCCTGTCCATATTTCGCTCGGGTGTCTCCACAGCTTGTGTCGCCGCCTGCCGAATTGCCTCATAAAATTTGTCCCAGAGCGGCGACTTGGATATTTGCTCTCCCATGCGTTGCACTCCTTCCTTAGCTGAGCAGCGGCTGCCGCAGCTCGAACAGACTCTTCAATTCGTTATCCGACAGCTCGCTTACCCAGCTTTCTCCGCTTCCGACAATGCGTCGGCTCCATTCCTGCTTGCGATCGATCATCTCATCAATCCGTTCCTCCAGCGTTCCAAGAGCAATCATCTTATGCACCTGCACCTCGCGCGTCTGCCCGATTCGGTAGGCACGGTCCGTTGCTTGATTCTCCACGGCTGGATTCCACCACCGATCGTAATGGAACACGTGATTTGCGCCTGTCAGATTGAGTCCAGTCCCGCCCGCTTTCAGCGAAAGCACGAACAGGCCGGGTTTGTTCCCATGCCCTCCATCCTGAAATCGTTCAATCATCCGGTCGCGTTCCTGCTTGGGCACGCCGCCGTACAAAAAGAGAACTTCTTCCTTGAATCGCTGTTGCAGCACAGCTTTTAGAATCTCGCCCATTTCTACGAATTGCGTAAAGATCAGACAGCGCTCCCCTTTCGCCCGCACTTCCTGCACCATCTCCAGCAGACGAACAAGCTTTTGCGAGCGATCTGCCCGGACATGCTGCGGAGACTCCTTCAAGAGCAGCGCCGGATGGCCGCAAACCTGCTTAAGCCTTGTTAATGCAGCCAGAACTGTGCCTCTTCTTTCCATCGGCGGCAGCTTCTCGATCGAATCGAATAATTTGTTCAGGACAGATTCGTACAAAGCCGCCTGCTCAGCCGTTAACGTGACGTATGTTTTGAATTCCTGCTTATCCGGCAAATCCAGCTGAATCGCAGGCTCCTTCTTCACCCTGCGCAGCAGGAATGGCTGCACCCAACGCTGCACCTGCCCGATTAAGACGGGATCGTTCGTCTTTTCCAGCGGCTGAACGACTTTCTTGGTAAATTGCCGGTTGCTGCCCAAATAATGCGGATTCAGAAAATCCATAATGGACCAAAGCTCTGTCAGTCTGTTTTCGATTGGCGTGCCGGTCAAGGCAACGCGATGCTTGGCGCGAAAGGTTCGGATCGCTTGCGCCTGCTTCGTGTACGAATTTTTGACATTCTGTGCCTCATCCAGGCACAAGCAGCACCATTCGGCAGAGCTGAATTCCTCCCGATCCATATGCGCGAGCGCGTAGCTCGTAAGGAACAGATCGGTATCCCTTAGCAGTTCGGCAAAGTCATCTCCCCGCTGCCGTTCAGGCCCGTGATGAAGACGGACGCGAAGGCTTGGCGCGAATCTCTCCAATTCCTTCTGCCAGTTGCCAAGTACAGATGTAGGACAAATCAGCAGAGAAGGACCCGTCAGTCTTCCCGTCTCTTTCAAGTGCAGGAAGTAGGCGATCCACTGAATGGTTTTGCCCAGTCCCATATCATCTGCCAGACAGCCACCCAAGCCATATTCGAATAAATAAGCAAGCCAGGAGGCGCCTTGCCGCTGATAGGACCGCAGCTCGCCTTGAAAAGCTGCGGGCATCGGTATTAGCGGAAAGCCCTGTTTTTGCATGAGCATCTCGGAGGCTGCTTGCAGGGCATCGTCTAGGTCAATGTCGAGAAGCTCGGCATCGGCCTCTACTGCTTCCCAACTTTTTTCTCCCTCTGCTTCCTGCAAGTCATTAGCTCGTCGCATGAAAGCAGCCTGCAGCAACTCATGCGAGCTTAATCCCTGGCGCTGCAAACGCTTCATGCGCTTGCGCAGCTTCGCCATAATAACAGGGTCCAAAAATATCCATTGGCCATGAAGCTTGACCAGCTGTCTTTTCGTTTGCAGAAGCGCTGCCATTTCTTCTTCCGAATATTCCTTGCCTCCGAGCGCCAGTCGTACCTGAAAGGCGGATACATGCTTCAGACCAAATAAGGATTCAGCGGCGGAAGCTGTCATGCCCGGTTGGAGCTTCGCCTTCAAGCGGGGAGTGGAGCGTACAGCCTGCCCCCACCAGCCCGGCAGCCAGATGGAAAGACCAGCCTGTGCCAAGCTAAGGCTGAATTCGGTCAAGAAGCGCACGGCTTCCTCTTCGGTAAGTCCGGATTTCAATTGCATGCGGGATTCCGGTTCAGCCAACTCCGGTACCAGCTTTAACGCTTTTTCTGTCCAGCTTCCCAAGGCGGCAGGAATTTGCCCGAGCCATGTTTCCGGGGGTGTGCCATCGAGCAAAATGCCATCTGTTCCTACAATAGCCGTCCACTCCCCATTTTCGCGATCCTTCAGGCGAAACTGGAGCTTCCAATAGTCTTTGCCACGCTCATCTTCCGGCTCGGCCAGTTGCAGCGATACGGCGAAAGGACGCGGCTCCGTAGTTAGACCGATTTCCTCAAGCCACTGTTCTTCGCCATCCGAATCAAGCTGGGAGACAGAAGAGACAGTCCGAAGCGCCGGATACGCATCCAATATCCTCGCCCAGGTCTCCTCTACTTCGGGAACCTGGTCGATACAGGCAGCCACTGCGCCATGCAACCATTCCTCCACATAAGGAATACCCGCTTCTTTCACTTGCGTCAGCATCGTTTGAAAAGCACGTTGTTGATCGGCCGGCAAAACCGGGGCCCAATGCCAGGTTCCTTCGCTCCAAACAGACAGCTCAGGCTTGAACCAGCCCTCCGCCAATATCCGCTGCAGCCAATTTGCAGCAAGTCTTAACGTTTCGCCTTGCTTGCCAAAGTCTACAGATGCATACTGCAGCGTAGCTGGCTGCTGCCAATAGTCGACAGCGGACCAAGAATCCAATAAAATAGCCTCGAAAGAGGAGGTCGATTTGATCTCCAATATCGTTCCGAAGAAAGAGCGGCGATGTCGGCCGAACAGGATTCGCCTTAACTCTTCGGCAGCTAATGGAAAGCCTGCATCGTCGGAAGCCCACAGCCAGAAGCCTTCCGTACGCTTCCAAGCAATCTGCACCGCAATTGTCTTCAGGTCATATTCCATCATGGAAGCAGCTTTCCTTTCTCGAGTTCATCTATGAACGCTTTTAAGCGCATATATCGTTTTCTCAGCAGCGCCGCGAAACGGACCCATTCCTGCTCGTTGCCTGCCGCCGTATAAATCGAACGAATCCGTTTCAGCCACTTGACCGCTTCTTGATAGCCTTGCCGGTTCTTTCGTGAAATCTCTTCCTCGGCCAAGTGATGATACAACGGGAGCAGCTCCCAGCCATGCTCCTGCTCCAGGCGGTACAGCGTCCCAGGCTTTACCCATTTGGAGGCAGCCCCCATTCGAAGCGTCAAGTCCGTCCAGCGGTCAATTCGCTTTTGCTCGAGCAACTCCTTGGCCAAGTGGGCATACGACCATGGAAGCAGCAAGAACATCGTCTGCTCCCATTCCTCCCTCAATGGCAAATGCTGGAGCAATTCCTGCCAAACGCGCACGAACATATCGAGCTCTTCTTTGCGGGCGCCCTTATAGCGCGGTGCCAGCTTGCGAAGCCAGCGAGCGGTTCGCTCCCACTCCTTGTGCGCCTTGAACGTATCCAGATAATGCTGGAAAAAGCTTGGTCGCACGACCGGCGCTTGTGGCGAATCGCCTAATTGGGCCAGCCTCGCGAAAGCCGCTTCATCATTCCCTGCCAGAATATCGAAATGAAAAAGCCCGATGAGCGCAGCGCTGTCGCCTTGTTCTGCCGATTCACGGAGGCGGCTGCGCTCCTCGTTTCTCCAATCGGCGTCAATGAGCAAATAACTCCATAAATAGCGATACAAATCGTTCCAAAATGTGCGTTTTACCTTCCGTTGTGCCCCGATATCCAGCTTGTTGCGGAATAGGCTCAAATAGGATTTGTATTGTGCCTGCGCTTGCTCCGCATCCAACTGATGCAGGTAGTCGGCTACCCGACCTGCACACTCGTGAAACAACTGGTTGGAATGCGTTCCGCCCGCTTTCCCGTCCGCTGTTGACTTGCTCCAATAATGCTCCAGCGCCAGCAACATTTCCAGTTCCATATATAAGCAGAACAACAGCCGCTGGGTTGCCGGCCATGGAGAGGCCATTGCCCGAATCCGGCCTTTATAGTCCTCAGCCATTGCCTGCACGGCCTGCTCTGTAGCCAGACGATATTTCTTAAACCATTGCTTGGTAAAAAACTGCCAGTCCCGAGCGCTGTTGGCTGTGTTCAAGACGAGGGAGCGATTGATCTCTTCCTGCCACTTTTGCTCCAGCTCCCGTTTGCGCTTCCGTTCCTTGGCCAGACGTTTTTTCTTCGCTTGCTGCTCGTCTCGGTCCCGACGTTGGCGTGCTTTCGCATAGACTTCCTGCAGCAGCATTTCCGGCCGACGGCCGCTGCTCGCTGTCAAGGCGAACAAGACAGCTGCCGCGTGCTCGCAAGGGTGCTTGGCGCCGCACGTGCAGTGACCGGGAACGAAGGCACCTCTCCGGATGCGCACCAAAACAAGGGCGCCGTCTGGCGAACGGATTTCCGCAGAAGCGTTGCCTTCCTCCATCTGGACGTTTGCCAGCTTCACTTCGCCTCGAATAAATTGATCAAAACCCGACTGGATCGCGGACAGCGAATAATCTTGTTCCAGCGAACGCATCCACTCCATTGCCATTGCGGCCCCCTCCTTTCCCTTGCGCTGCTTTACCTTTCATTGTACCATCAGTGGAGTGCAGATTAAAATGAGTGCACGGAAAAAAGAAAGGAACTTGCCAATGCGATTGTATATTATCAGGCATGCGGAGCCGGATAATCCGCGCCAGACCATTACCGAGCAAGGACACCGGGAAGCTGAAGCGCTTTCCCGTCGCATGGAGCGGCTGGAGCCGGACAAGCTGTATGTTTCTCCTCTTGCCCGTGCCATTCATACGTTGCGTTACACGGCGGACAAACTCGGCAAACAGGCCGAAACCTTGGAATGGATACAAGAAATTCCGCACGAAAAGCTGCTTGTCCAACCTTGGGGAGCGCTATCCCCTTGGGATATCCCCGGCGAAAAACTTAGAGGACCGGGAAATCCCCCCACTCTCGAAACATGGGGACAATTCCCGGAGCTTGCATCCTTCGACGCAGCGGGGATTTATCGTCACATTCAGTCCGAATCCGACCAATGGCTTGCCAAGCTCGGCTATGTACGCGACGGCGGCCGTTATCGAATCGCCCGCGCCAACCGCGATCGTATCGCCGTCTTTTGTCACAATGGGTTCGCTTTGACCTGGCTCGCTCATTTGCTGGATATCCCGCTCCACCTGATGTGGTCCGGCTTTTGGCTGCCTCCCAGTTCTGTGACAACCGTGCTGTTCGACGAGCGATCCGACAGCTGGGCTGTACCGCGCTGCATCGGGATGGCTGACGTGTCCCACCTGTATGAAGCCGGCATTCCTGTCAGCACACACGGTTTGAAGGCCAATACGGAATAAGAATCATGCCGGGTCGTCCGCAACCAGCGGCTTGACGAATAAATCGCAGTGCAGCTTGCGATCCGTATGAGCATACCGATATCCTCGTCTTTGATAAAAACGCTTGGCCCCTTCGTTTTCAACATTGACATACAGCATCGCCTGTCTGGCTCCTTTGCGTCTGCCCCAATCTTCTGCTTTCTGCATGAGCTGCTCCCCGATTCCGCTTCGGCGATACAGCTTCCGGACGGCAAGCAGGTCAATCCACAACGATTCGCCCCGGACGAGAAAATGAACAAACCCTTTGAACCTGCCGCCGCTGCGCTTCACAAGCGTAACCCCGTTCTGCAGACGCTCGCGCACCGAGTTGCGGCTCAGCTTCATGTCAGGAAAATGCCTGCGTGTGTACGGAAGCAGACTGAGCCGCGTCAGTCGATAAATCATCGGGTCATCGAGCCCGGGCTTTCGAGAACGGATCATCAGCAAGCCACACTCCTTTCACTCGAATTACTTTCATACTATGGGAATCCGGCATTCCGAGCGCACGGCAGGGACACATTCTGGCAACTTGTGTGTTCTTGTCCATTCGGGCCGGACGCTAGAACCATAAGATAAAGGTGTATCCAAATGCAGAAAGGAGTGGTTGTTGGTGGCGAAATCCAAGCGCATCACAGCATCGCAAGCCAGACAACTCGTCGGCAAGAAAGTTTATGCTCTGAAGAAGGACGGGACCATCGTTTCCGGCAGACTTGCTTCAGTCAAGGGAAGCAAGCTCTACTTGCAAACGCCGAAAGGCAAAGCGAGCACTAAAGCCATTCTGCCTCTGGCCCTGTTCGACTTGCTGGCCATCGGCACAGCCCCATACGCGTATGGCGGCTTCGGCGGGTATCCCGGCTTCGGGCTCGGCGGCTTCGGCTATGGCCCGTATGGGTTCGGCGCCGGATATCCGGGCATATTCATCTGAGTTCCAACAGTGGCATTCGACCGCAATGCCCGGGGCTATGAACCCCGGCATTGCCCCTTACATACAATAGGGAATCAGCCTCAGGAGGTGCTTCATGTACAGGAATGACGACGATGGCCGCTCAAGAACCAATGAAGGTCCGTGGCCGCGCGGTGGACTGAACGTGGAGGAAATGGTGCAGCACGCGATGAACACGGCAATGAAAGCGGTAAAGCAGGCAGGCCTTGCTGCATTCCCGAATGAATGGTTCCCTGCATCAGCCCGACAGTCTGCCCGATCTGAGGATGCGGCCTCTGCGCTCGCCCCTCTGCACGCGGAAATACAGGAATCGGAATCGTTCATCCTGATCAAACTGCGGTTTCCCGCAAACGCCCACCCTCGACAATATCGTTTTTTTGTAGCGACAAGGTCGCTCACGTGCACAGGAAAGCAGCAGGAGCAACCGCAGACCATTCGCTTGCCCGCATATGCAGACAAGCGGACGGCAAAGGCCGTATACAAAAAACATGTCTTGTTCATACGGGTGCGCAAAATGAAGGTCGATGACACGGCTCATGAGATTTATGTCCGCTATTCAGACTAGCCGCAGGCGAGGCAGGCAGCCTCTATCGCCTGTTTCGTCCGCCGACGTCCCTTACGTGCCGAAAAGTGGATATCCGACAATTAGTTGTTGTAGAATAGGGAAAAGTCGACATGAAGAGAGAGGAAGCTTGAATCTATGTTTATCGCAAAGGACTGGGAGCAATACGAGTTGATTGACTTGGGCGGCGGCGAAAAGCTGGAACGCTGGGGGGATGTGGTGCTGCGCCGTCCCGATCCGCAAATCATCTGGCCGATTCAACCGCGCAACCGCAAGCGCTGGGATGCAGCTGACGCCCATTATCATCGCAGCAATGCCGGAGGCGGCCACTGGGAATTTCGCAAGCAGCTCCCTGAACGCTGGAAGATTCAATACGGACCGCTGCACTTTTACATAAAGCCTACGAATTTCAAGCATACCGGCCTATTTCCGGAACAGGCCGCCAATTGGTCTTGGATCATGGAGAGTATTCAACGGGCCGGCAGACCCATTAAGCTGTTGAATCTTTTCGCTTATACGGGCGGCGCCACTGTTGCAGCTGCAAGTGCTGGCGCGGAGGTCGTCCATGTGGATGCAGCCAAAGGCATGGTGCAGTGGGCGAAGGAAAATGTGCAGCTTTCGGGGCTGCAGCATCGCACCGTACGCTTTATTACCGACGATGTATTCAAGTTTGTCATGCGCGAGCAGCGGAGAGGCAATCGGTACGATGCGATCGTTATGGATCCGCCCTCTTACGGAAGAGGTCCGGGCGGGGAAACATGGAAGCTGGAAAAGGATTTGTATCCATTCCTCCAAACATGCCTCTCCATCCTTTCAGACAAGCCGTTGTTCGTCTTAGTGAATGCCTATACGACCGGGCTGTCTCCTGTAGTGCTCAGCAATCTAATGAAGCTGACGCTTGGGCAGCGGTACGGAGGCCGCATTACAACTGGCGAGCTTGGGCTTCCGGTAACGCTGAGCGATCTGGTCCTGCCAGCTGGCATACTGGGTCGGTGGGAGGGACAATGATGCGGGATCGACGCGATTCCCCATATGAGATCCCCATCTTGTTCGAGGACAATCATGTGCTAGTCGTGGAAAAACCGGTCAATCTCCTGTCACAAGCAGACCAGACCGGCGATCCCGACATGCTCACCTTGCTGAAGCAAGACTTGAAGCGCCGATACAATAAGCCCGGCAACGTCTACCTGGGGCTTGTCCATCGGCTGGACCGCCCTGTCGGCGGCGTTATGGTGTTCGCCAAAACTTCAAAGGCTGCCTCGCGGCTGTCGGACGCTATCCGCACGCACAGCTTTCAAAAAGTGTACATGGCGATACTGCGCGGACAACCGGGCAGGCAGGAAGACAGGCTGGTTCACCGGCTGCGCAAAGATGCGGCCGCCAATCGGGTATCCGTCGTAAGTCGGAATGATCCGCAAGGGAAGGAAGCTGTGCTCGACTATAGAGTAATCGCATCGGCTGATGGTCTGTCTCTAGTAGAGATCCAGCTGCATACGGGCAGGCCGCACCAAATTCGTGTCCAATTTGCTGAGATCGGCTGTCCCCTGTATGGCGACCAACGATATGGAAGCCTTGTCAATGAACCCGGACAGCAGATGGCACTGTGGGCGACACACCTGACCTTCCCGCATCCAATCTTGAAAGAGCCGATGTCTTTCACGTCTAGCCCGCCCAATCAAATACCTTGGAAAGGACTGCTGCCATGAACTGGCACGAGCTGCCTGATCTACGACGGTACGCCGGCTTGGGGGCCGTCCTTATCCTCATCCTGCTCTTGCTGTTGAGCGGATGTCTGTCTCCGGGGCAATCCGGACCAATCGGAGTAAAGCAGCCTGAGGACGATCGAGCCGAACTGGAAATGCCAGAACCGAGCGAACCGGACGGAGCCCTGATCCCGGCATCCTCTACGCGGGAAGCAACTCTGGTAGCCGTTGGCGACATTATGATGCATAGTCCGCAGATCACCGCGGCCTACAATGTGACGACCGCGACTTATTCCTTCGATTCTTACTTCGAACATTTGGATGGTTACTTGGATGGGGATTGGGTCATTGGCAATCTGGAAACGCCCATGGCTGGACAGGAATCGGGGTATAGCGGCTATCCGCAATTCAATGCTCCCGAACAGCTTGCCAAGGCGCTGAAGAACGCAGGATTCCATATCGTATCAACGGCAAACAACCATTCGCTTGATCGACGCGAAGCAGGTGTTCGCCAGACGATCGCCTTTCTGGAGGAAACGGGGCTGCATCATACCGGGACGGCAAGAAGCGAATCCGAATCGGCCCGCACGCTCATGGTAACGAAAAACGACATTCATGCCGCTTTCCTTTCCTATACGTATGGCACGAACGGCATTCCAATTCCCGCAGGCAAAGACTATCTTGTCAATCTCATTGATGAAGAGCGAATCAAGCAAGACATCCGGCAAGCACGCGAGAACGGAGCCGATCTCGTTTCGATATCCTTGCATTTCGGGCACGAATACCACAGACAGCCTAGCGATGAGCAAAAGCAATTATCCCAATCTTTCATCCAAGCGGGCGCGGATATTATTCTGGGGAGTCATCCGCATGTGGTTCAACCCTATGAATGGATCGAAGCGGAAGACGCCGATGGCCACAAGCGCAAAGGAATCGTCATTTATTCGCTGGGTAACTTTATTTCCAACCAAGGACCGGACCAGGGAACAGCGAAATATACGGACGTGGGCGTCATCTTCTCCGTGCCGGTAACGAAGCAGTTCCCGGAAGGCCGCATTACACTCGGCGAACCTGAGACTATTTCTACCTGGGTGCATAAATATTACGATAATGGAAAAAGAAAATACCGCATTCTCCCAATGGAGGCGGTATTGGAAAGCAAGGACGATGCGCTTTTGCAGTCATTTCAATACGCGATGCTCGAAGAATATGCCACCGAAATGAGCGCTCATCTTCAATCGTTGTCAGAGGCGGCTGCCACCTTGCCGAACAGATAAATGAACAATTGCTGGTTGTGCCGCGAAAGGCGGTCCAGCGTCTGCTCGAAAAACTGTCTTCTTACCTGACGCCCCCTGTCGCCCTCGCTCTTCCCTTTGTCGGTAGGCATGATCCAAACGATTCTGCGGTCCTGATCGTCGCGCTTGCGCATGATCAGGCCGTTTTTTTCCATCCGGTCCAACAGCGTAGTCACAGCAGCCGGAGTCGTAGACAGATGCGGCAGCAAGTCAGACGGCTTCACAAATTCCAGGGGACGATCCAGCAAATAATCCAACACGGTAAACTGCCCTTCGGTCAAAGTCGGCGCCAAATGCTGTTCCATATGCAGCCGATAGTCCTGCGCGTATTTGTACCACAGCTTCGCCAATTCCTCTTGCGCTTGCACTGTTCATCCTCCTCCCCCAGTTCTGTCTATATCGCCTGAAACCACGACATCAGCGCCCAGCGCCGCTCCTGCTTGCGCTTGTACTTCGGCAACCCTCTGTATATGTCGATCGCTTCTCTGAAAGCCGCCTTTGCATCATGCAGACGATTCACAGTACGATAGAGCTGGCCAAGCCGATAATAGGCCTTGCAAGACGAAGAGTGCAGTTCCTTGAACTGCTCCATATACCGAAGCGCCTTCTCCTGATCGCTGTCCGCCCATTTTTCCCCCGCTAGCAAAAGCGGTTCCCCGTAACGGACCCTCGGATTCAGCTCCAGCGCCTTTTGCAAATACGCATCCGCTTCCGCTAAGCCTCCGGTTCCGAACAGACATATCGCAATCTCGGCTTTGATCTCGGAAGAATCGGGCATCACTGCCTCCGCCTCCTGCAGATAACTCAGCGCCTGACTGTACTGCTTTCGATCCATCAGCCGGCGAGCCAAATCCACTTTGATCGACGTATTGTGTGGACTTAAGCGCAGTTCCTGCCGCAGCTTGCGGATTTGCTGCAAATCCCGAAAGGGCCGAGTAATGCTTGGAAAAAAACCGATAAATCGGCGATCCAGCACATACAAAATCAAGAGCAGGATCAAAATCGCCACGAACGGATTGCCAAACAGGTACCAGAGGAGCGAAAAGCCTATGATTTTACCCAAGGACGGCACCTCCACAACATCAATATAGAAACAACAGTTATGTATCCCTGCCCTTTATTATAACATGCCGTCGAGGCAATTGGCATGCTTTTACAACCATCATCTGTACGATGGAGCAATAGTCGCAAAGTCGGCCTGTCCGAATCAAAAAAGCCGCCCCCGGTTCTATGCGAACACGCGGGGCAGCTTAGTTGCTCCCTACTCGTATGGGATGCCGTCTACGCTTTCCATAATGCTGGGGTCTGCTTGCAGTGGAATCATTAATTCATGCCGGGGCGAACCGTCCTTCGCGCTCGCTTCATACAAGACGAGCATGACTACTGGATTCGTAGCGCGGTCCAACTCAACCTCGAAGCGAAAGCTGCCCCACTCTGGCGCGCCCGCTTCTGCCATGACATGGCCTTCCTCCAGGACGAAATGTCCATCCTCCAATCTCCAGCCAAACGCTCCTTCGAATACTCTGGCATCGCCCCGTACAGTAAGCTTGCCGCCAATGACCGCATTGGCCTGCGGCTCATACACGCGGAATGCGGCATTTTCCGCAACAGGCTTTTCGATGACTTTGCCGCTGGCTGCATCCGTCACGACCGTTTCAACTTGGGCAGCGTCCTCTCCGCCAGCTAGCTGCACAAGCCACTGATAGTCCGCTTCGTCAAATACAGTCTTGACAATATACCAAGGCCCAATTAAGCCTTGTTCCTGACTGTGCTGCAGCGCAATGCGCACCGCATCCGCTTCCGCAATGTGCGTCCGATCTGGCGCCTGCTCGTCTGCCGGATCATTCTGAACCCCTAATCGTACGATCTCATCAGCTGCGCCCTGTACAGGATACGATTCGGCAATCTCTCCTGCAGCGGCGATTTGAACGCGGCTGCCAATCGGAATGGCTTCGGGGTCAAGGTGCCGGCCTGTTTCGGATTGGAGCCGCGTCTTCTCGTTCACAGTAAACCAGCCGGCTTGCTTGTGCGGTTCCCCCCCGGCTGAGGTTTCATATGCAGTGATTAGCCATCGATTCCCTTCTTTCGCTACTACATAGCCCTTCTCTGTCCAAAACCAGTATGGCTCTCCGACATCTTGAGGTTCGTTCCCGGCATTGACAGCATGATTGGAATCTGTCGAATTCGCCTTCGGCTGGCAAGCGGACACAGTAAGCATCAGGCCTAACACAATTGCCATCATGACGAGAGTGCCGCGCATGGTTGGCTTCGTAAATGAACTTTTCATCAGTTCACCTCCTGGTGAAAAATGACAGCATCGTTTCGCGCATTGATTTTCAGTTTAGCCACTCCTTTCTCATTTAAACGTCAGCGGACAGCAAAAAGTTTCGGGAGTTTCGCATTTGCGCAACCTTCACATACATATGAGGCGTTCAGCGTCGTCATGACTTTTTGCATTCCCCCGTAAATAAGCAAAACAAAAAGGAATGACCCGGCAAGCGCGTTATCCGCTTGCACGGCCATTCCAGATTTACTGCTTCGTCAGTTTTGCACAGCCTCAGCGCCTATCCATGTCAGGTTCGCTGCAGCACTTCCACGATCCCTGCTGACTTATCGATACCGCTAATCGCCTTGCCCGTTGATTTGCGCTCCTCAATAGGTGTATCTTCAGAAGAGAATCGCACCATCTCGCTATTCGTCAAGACAGCATCCAGCTCCGTAGCTTCCCTTACATAGAACGCAGCTGCCAAGCTGCTGCCATTCGGACGAACGCGCTTGCCTTCTTTGAAGGCAAAGGTTTGCATGCCTTTGCCGCCGCGAGCTTGTACCGTATAATCGGCCACTAACGTACGCTTGGCAAAGCCGATATCGGAGACAACCAATATTTCTCCTTCATCCTGCTCCACCCACAATCCGGCGATCACCTCATCGCCATCCTTCAGCTGCATGCCGCGGACTCCGCCGGCAGCCCGACCCATAGGCTTCACTTCGTCTTCCTTGAAGCGAATGCTCATGCCCAACTTGCTGACCAGCAGCAAATCCTTGGCGCCGTCACTGCAATGAACCGCAACGACGGAATCATCCGCTGCCAGCTTGCACGCCGTAATGGCCATAGAGCGATTCGTATAATATTCCTTAAGCTCCGTGCGTTTCACCTGGCCTTTGCGCGTCACAAAGACAAGCGAGATACCCGGCTGGTCGAATTCACGAACAGGCAATACCTGGACAATCCGGTCCTCCTTCGGAATCGGCAGCACATTCACAATAGCTGTGCCGTTATCCTTCCACTTGTACTCCGGAATTTGATGTACCGGCAGCAAATAATACTGCCCTTTGTCGGTAAAGATCAGCAAGCTGTCCAGCGTATTAACTTCAAGCATATAGCGCAGGTAGTCGCCTTCCTTCAGCCCGGTTGATTCCGCCTCGCCGCCGGAGCGATTAAACGATAGCAGGGAGGTTCGCTTAATGTAGCCATCACCGGAAAGCGTTACCTTGACCTCTTCCGGATTGACCATGACCTCCAGGCTGACCTTGACTTCTTCCACTTCCTCCTGAATATCGGAGCGCCTGTCGATGCCATACTTGTCCCTGATCTCCGTCAATTCTTTTTTGACTACCGCCATCAGCTTCGGTTCACTATCCAAAATGCCGCGCAGGTAAGCAATCAGCTTGCGGACTTCCTTCAATTCCTTCTCAAGCGTTGTAATCTCCAGGTTGGTCAACCGGTACAACTGCAGAGTGAGAATGGCGTCGGCCTGGCGTTCTGTAAAGCCAAATGCTTGTACTAAATTTTGCTGCGCATCCTGACGATTCTTCGAAGCCTTGATCGTGGCAATCACTTCATCCAGAAGATCGAGCGCTTTCACTAATCCTTCCAGCACATGCGCTTTGTCTTCCGCCTTCTCCAGATCGAATTGCGACCTGTATGTGACGATTTCCTTCTGGTGCATCACATAGGCCGCAATCATGTCCTTCAATCCAAGCTGCTTTGGCGTCTTGTTGACGATCGCCACCATATTAAAGTTATAACTCACTTGCAAGTCCGTCTTCTTCAGCAAGTAGGCCAGTATTCCCTGCGCGTCAGCATCCTTCTTCAGTTCAATCACGATGCGCAGGCCGTTTCGCCCGCTCTCGTCCCGCACTTCCGCAATGCCCTCCACCTTTTTCTCCAGGCGGATCGTCTCCATGGCCGTTACGAGCCGCGACTTGACGACCTGATAAGGGATTTCGGTGATCACGATTTGCTGCTTGCCGCCGCGCAGATCCTCCACCTCGGTCTTGGCGCGCAGCACAATTCGCCCTTTTCCCGTACGATAGGCGTCGCGGATGCCCGCCTCTCCCATAATCGTGCCGCCTGTTGGAAAGTCAGGTCCCCGGACAATCTTCATCAGTTCTTCCAGAGTGATTAGATCATTGTCAATGAACGCCACGCAGGCATCGATTACTTCACGCAGATTGTGCGGCGGAATTTCCGTGGCAAAACCGGAAGAGATGCCGCTTACCCCGTTCACGAGCAGATTCGGAAATCGCGAAGGAAGCACGACCGGCTCCTTCGCCGTATTGTCGAAGTTATCCTTGAACGGGACCGTGCGCTTCTCAATATCGCGCATCATCTCCATCGCTATGGCAGACAAACGCGCTTCCGTATAACGCATGGCTGCCGGCGGATCATCATCGATTGATCCCCAGTTGCCGTGGCCGTCAATGAGCACATGCGCCATTTTCCATGGCTGCGCCATTCTCACCATGCCCTCATAAATGGAGGAATCCCCGTGCGGATGATAATTGCCCATCACATCGCCGACTGTTTTCGCCGACTTCCGGTACGGCTTGTCCGGCGTATTCCCCGCTTCGTACATGGCATACAATATGCGCCGCTGCACAGGCTTGAGCCCGTCCCGGATGTCCGGGATCGCCCGATCTTGAATGATGTATTTAGAATAGCGGCCAAATCTGTCGCCGACGACTTCTTCCAAAAATGCCGGTAAAAACTGTTCGAGTACGCTCATACCCTCACCTACCTGATCGCAAGTTTGCGAATTCGAGCCAATTACGCTTCAAATTCTGTGAAATCCACGTTATCGATGATCCACCGTTTGCGCGGGTCGACCTTGTCTCCCATTAAGGTGGTCACCCGGCGCTCCGCTTTCGCGGCATCCTCGATTTGCACTTGCAGGAGAATGCGTTGTTCCGGGTCCATCGTCGTTTCCCACAGCTGCTCGGGATTCATTTCCCCAAGCCCCTTATACCGCTGCAGCTCAACGTTCCTTCCTAATTCCTTCATCGCCTGCTGGAGCTGTTCGTCTGTCCAAGCGTAGCGTATCTCGCCCGACTTGCCCTTTTTGGTAATTTTGTACAAGGGAGGCTGAGCAATATACACTTTGCCTGCATCAATCAGCGGTTTCATGTAGCGGTAGAAGAAAGTAAGCAGCAGCACTTGAATATGCGCGCCGTCGGTGTCCGCATCCGTCATGATAATTATCTTGCCGTAATTGGACTCTTCTGCCTCGAATTCCGATCCTACGCCTGCGCCAATCGCAGCGATGATCGCTTTGTATTCATCATTCTTCAGGATGTCCGGCAGCTTCGCTTTTTCCGGATTCATCGGCTTGCCCTTGAGCGGCAGGATCGCCTGATGGCGGGAATCTCTGCCCTGCTTGGCCGATCCGCCAGCAGAGTCGCCTTCGACGATAAACAGTTCGTTGCGCTCATAATCCTTGGACTGCGCAGGGGTCAGCTTGCCGCCCAAATTCGAGCTCTGGCTTTTGCCTTTCTTGCCGCTTCGCACTTCCTCGCGCGCCTTGCGGGCAGCCTCCCTTGCTTTGGCAGCTTGTACAGCCTTTTTGATCAAGTTCTGCGCGGTTTGCGGATTCTCTTCCAGGAAGACGGCCAGCTGCTCGGAAGCCACCGTGTCAACGGCGCTTCGGGCGGAGGAGCTGCCCAGTTGATCCTTCGTCTGGCCAACAAATTCTACCTCTGCCATCTTGATGTTCACGACAGCCATCATGCCCTCGCGCAGATCCGCGCCTTCCAGATTTTTGTCTTTTTCCTTCAATAGCCCTGCTTTGCGCGCATACTCGTTCATGACCCGGGTGAAGGCTGTTTTGAAGCCGGTTTCGTGAGTGCCGCCGCCTCGAGTAGGAATCGCATTGACGAATGAGGCGATCGTTTCGGTATACCCGTCATTATATTGCAGCGCCACCTCAACCTCAATGTCGTCCTTCTCTCCTGTAAAGTGAATGACCTCGTGAAGCGCCGTCTTCCCCTCATTCAGAAAACGCACGAATTCGCTAGCTCCGCCCTCGTACATAAATTCATCAAATCGGTCTTCTCGCTCATCCTTTAGCGTTACCTTCAGCCCGGAATTGAGGAAGGCGATCTCCTGCAGCCGTTCAGACAAGGTGTCGCCGTTCAACTGCACGGTAGAAAACACCCGCTTGTCCGGCTTGAAGGTAACCTTCGTTCCAGTTCGGTTCGTATTGCCGACGATCTCCAGACCAGTCACCGGTTCACCCACATGCTCCGTTCCCGCGTCATCGACCCAGTATTCAAATCGCTGACGGTGTATCTTCCCATCCCGATAAATGTCTACAACCAGCCATTCCGAAAGGGCATTGGTCACCGAAGCGCCTACCCCGTGCAAGCCTCCGGATTTCTTATACCCGCCGCCGCCGAATTTGCCGCCTGCGTGAAGCACCGTAAAAACGACCTGCGGCGTTGGAACGCCCGTTTTGTGCATGCCTGTCGGAATGCCGCGTCCATTGTCCTGAACCGTGACTGACCCGTCCTTATGTATGGTCACATCAATCTGTGTACAATGCTTGGCCAGGTGCTCATCCACCGCATTGTCTACAATTTCCCAAACGAGATGATGAAGTCCCGACACGCTTGTGCTTCCAATATACATGCCTGGCCGCTTCCTTACAGCAACAAGCCCTTCCAGCACTTGAATATCATCATCGCCGTAGTCGGCGGCATTCGTCGCATTGGTTGCAGCAGGCAGTACGTCCCTGCTGCTTTTTTCCTTGCCGGCTGCAGCCTGGTCCGCTTCTTTGGCAGCAGTTGCCTCACTGGTTCCGGACCTCTCTCTTTCTTGCATGGGGATCCCGAATAAATCGAGCTGTTCCGCCATTGGTGCGCCCCCTTTTCGTTCTTCACTTCATTAGCATTATATCATGTCCGATTGACTCGGCAACCCTTAATACACATCCCGGCGCGTAAAAGAAACGAACGATACGACGATGGACGCTACCGCCCAAACCGTCAGCACCGACATGGAAAAGGTCAAATTCATCCCCTCCACTGGCGGCAAATCACCGCTCAAGTAGCTGACCAAATCCAGGTTCACCATAAAGAAATATTTGGCGCTTTCCCAGGAAGAAACCATGTTGGACAAGATCGTTCCAGCAATCAAGGTCGCCAGCATAATGCCCATTCCGGCCGCGGTGCTCTTGACCAGGACAGAAACCATAAGGGCAATACAGCCCACTGCCAGTCCTGTGAAGAAGACTAGACCCAGCTCCATCCAAACAAACCGCCATTGTTCGATCATATTCACATTTGCCGTATCGATATCGGAACCCGTAATTTGGAATCCGATCAATGTGGGCGCCTGCCACCCCCCATAGCCGAATATTGCGCCCGAGATCAGGTAGCAGAGAGCCGCCAGGATGATGACAATCAGCGAGACGTAGAGAAGCAAGGCCAAGTATTTGGACAACAGCACCTTCCAGCGGCTGACTGGCCGCGTCAACAGCAGCTTGATTGTGCCCTGAGCATGCTCGGAAGACACCAAGTCTGAGGCAATGACCATAACGAGCAGCGGGACGAACAAGCCGACTGCATTTTTGACGAATTCTCTTGTAAAAGTGACGCCGCTCGGCTCTTCAGGATTCACATCATGATCCAAGTAATATTGAAGCCGCTGGACTTCAACAGACATCCACTTCCGCCATTCCTCAATCACGCGCGGACTGCTCATTCGATTCGTGTAGTCGTTGATGCGCTGCTGCAGGCTGACCCGCCAATCATCCGTTCCCATCTGGCTTTGGCGGTCCAGGGAAACCCTCAGCTGTGCATAGGTGAATATTGGGATCAGGACCGCAACAATCCCGATGATGACGAAGAATCTTTTTTTCTTCCAAATTTTCAGCATCTCATTGCGAACAAGCGGCAACATGCTATTCAATGCTCTCCCCCTCCGTCAAGGTCAAGAATAGCGCCTCCAGCGACGGCGGCTTAGCCTCCACGCCATAGATGGAAATCCCGCCATGAATCAGTTCGGCCACCGCATGCGGCACCAGCTCAGGCTCCATTTGTGTCCATACATAGGACCAAGCGCCGTCTGACGCAAGGCTCTCCATCCCGGGTGAATCTTCCAGCAGCGTAATTCCCTCCATGCCCGCTAACAGTTCAACAGCCTTTGCGCGCGGATGAAGCCGCCACTGCACCCGATTCATCGCTTCCTGAAGCAGCTCCGAAACACTGCCCTCTGCGATGACCGCACCGCGCCGAATAATGGCGACACGGTCGCACATCATCTGCACCTCGCTGAGGAGATGGCTGGAAATAAAGATGCTGAGGCCGCTCTCTGCGAGCTGGCGAATAAAGGCGCGAAGTTCTTTTATGCCTTGCGGATCCAGGCCGTTCGTAGGCTCGTCCAGGATAAGCAGCCTTGGATTCCCCAGCAATGCCTGCGCGATGCCAAGCCTCTGTCTCATGCCGAGCGAATAAGTCCTCACCTTGTCATGCATGCGGGCGCCCATGCCGACTATGTCGACAACTTCCCTGATCCGCTCATAGGATACGCCCGGCAGCATGCCGGCAAAGTGCTCCAGGTTTTCCCACCCTGTCATATACGGGTACAGCTCGGGATTTTCGACTATGCTGCCGATTTGCCGAAGCGCCGCATCATGCTCTTTTTGCACATTTTTGCCGCATACCTCAATCGTTCCTTCGGTCGGTCGAATCAGATCGACCAGCATCCGGATCGTAGTTGTCTTCCCCGAGCCATTCGGTCCGAGAAAACCAAATACCTCGCCTGCGTAAATATCGAAGCTGACCCCTTGGATAATCCACTTGTTTTTTATCTTTTTCTTCACATCACGAACTTTCAGCACCGTCTCAGCGTTATGGCGACTCATGCCAATCCTCCTCCAGCACTTGCACGATTCGTGCCGCTATCCGCTTGTAGCCTTCCTCATTCGGATGATAGTGGTCGCCAGACAAGTAGCGTCTTCCATTCGCGCCGAACAGATCATACGTCGGGACGAACACCACCTGCGGATAAGTTTCGGTCAGTTGCAATACGCGATAATTCCAGTCGTGCAATAAGCTCGAAAGCTCGCCTTCCGGGTCGATCTCGCGCAGCGGATGATACAAACCCACATACAGGACACGGGCGTCCGGATTCAATTCCGTGAGGATTTGAAAAATTTCATCCATTCTGGCCAGCGCGTCCGGGATGGCGGCAAGCACCTGCCCGGGAAGGACTTCCTCGCCAGGCGTGTACAGATCGTTCCCGCCGATAGTCATCACTATCGCATCCGCTTGCTGTATCGAAAGAATGACGCCATTCTGCTGCCGAATCTGCTCGAGCAGCTGACCTGTCGTGTAGCCGTTAACTGCCATATTGATCAAACTGACCTCACGGTCATCCCTGGCGTCAATTGCCTTCCGAACTTGTCCCGCATACCCCATGCTGGATGCGTCTCCTGTCCCTTTGGTCAAGGAATCGCCCAAGCCCAGAATCGTCCAAATCCCGTCATCGTTCAATCGGTCATCGCGCTCGATTACGGCTCTCTGCAAATTGGATTCACCCGGGAACAAAATGGTCCTGACGCCATAGATCAAGCCGCTCGTCAACAGCACTACAGCAGCCAGTGAACTGAATGCAAGCAGCGGCCACAACCAACGTGATGTTCTCAATCGGTCCTTCCCCCTTCAATTACCATAAGGTTAATCGTATTGCAATCAATTTGCAAATGAAGGAATTCTGGCTTAGCGATCCGTGTGAACAAAAACGTCCCGCTAGCCAGAAGCCGGGGACGTGATGAAAGAATTGCGTTAGCCCGCAAACCGGACAAGCTCCTGCTGCAAACGATCTCTCGTCGCGCGAAGCTTGGACAAGGACTGATCGTCATGCGGCAGCGATTCTGTACCGGCTTGATACGCTTCTGCAAGCTCCAGACAGCGCCGGCTTGCTTGATCACAAAGTTGTTCCCAATGCCGTTCATAGTAAGCGAGCAGACGTTCCTCATGGGCTTGCAGATACGCTTCAGCCTGAGGGGTAACAACAGATTCCAGCCATTCCCGCATGTTCGTCCGTCCATTTCCTTCGAAATAATGCTTGGCGTTCTTGAACAAGCTTTGCAGTCTGGCCAAATCCGGCTTATTCCATCCGGCAGTCTCCTCTATGACCGGGGTCGGCGGCATATCCGTTTCATAATCCGGGATGGCGGCCGAAGGGAAGCGGATGGTGAATTGCCTGCGCCATTCCTCCCACAACCCGGCCAGCAGCTGCCTCAGTATCCTCTCAATACGCAATGTCGTAGCCTGCATTTCTCTGGACAAATGATTGTCAATCAGCTGTACGAATTCGAACCAGCACTCCGCCAACGCTTCCTTGACAGAGCGAACATCGCCCCTCAGCGACGCAGGATTGAACGCTTCCTGCATCCACTCCCCGAATCGGAACGCATGACGCTGCTTCACATAATAGACCAGTTCGCGAATCTCTTGCTGGAGTGCCTGCTTCTCCTTGCTTTGGCCGGAGAGCTGCTCCAGCTCGGCAAGCCAATCGCGCCATGCCTGCTGTCGGCGCTGCTCCTCTTGCTCCCGCTCAGCTTGATCTGCTGTGGCGATCCGTTCCCACTCATTCAGGGTTCTGATGACCTGTTGGACTTCCTGAACGGCGTTTTGCACCGCCAATTCGCTCAATTCCTCCAAGCCGAAACGGCTGAGCTCCCGCTCCAATCGGGCCCAACCGGATTGCTCCAGCTTGTCTGCATCCTGGCTAAGCTTTGCTTCCAGCGCATTTAGGCTGGACACCGGATACAGGCGGGGCTCGCGAATTTCAAATCGGTTCAGGTTATCGGCGAGATGCGCAGCAACGTCTTCCAACTCCTGCGCATTTTCCGCCAAATCGGCCGCGTTGATAACGAAGAACATTTTATCCATGTCGAAGGAATCCTTAACCTGACCCAGCTGGCGAAGGAATTCCCGGTCTGCCAGGGAGAATGCGTGGTTGTAATAGGTAATAAATATAATGGCATCGGCATTTTTCATGTAGTGAAAAGCAACACCAGTATGACGGGCATTAATCGAATCTGCGCCTGGAGTGTCGACAAGCATCATGCCCGAACGCGTTAGCGGAGCATCTACGTACAAATCGATTCGCTCCACGAAGCAGGAGTCGCTTTCTACTGCCGCATATCGGCGGAAGGTCTCCATATCCGCATCAAGCGTACGGCCGAGCAGATCGGCATTGCGCTCCCATCCCGATGCTACCGCTGTCAAAAAGGCGAGATGCGGCTTGCCCTTCGGCCTGACGTTGTCCGGACGAACTTGGCGAATGCGATGAATCGCCTCCTCCGGCGCGGCAGCCGTCAAGCCCAATGCCTGCATGGAGTGCTGCATGTCTTCCCACAGTGTTGCTTGAGGCTTCATCAGGATTCGGGCGCTGCCGTGCGGGCGCTCCTCTTCAGCGGGCAATATGCGGTTAATGGCCGCAGTTGTCGGATTCGGCGATACGGGAAGCAGCGGTCCGCCCATCAGCGCGTTGGCGAAGGAAGATTTTCCTGCGCTGAATGCGCCGAACAGCGCAAGGGAAAATCGCCGTTCCCGCAAGCGCTTGGCCCGTTCTCTCAACTCCTTCACCGTATGACGGAAGGCAGGGTACAATTCCGCCTCCGCAGCAGCCGCCTCCAGCAGCTTGGCGGCCGCCTTCGCCCGATCCTGCAGCTTCCCGCCGCTTTCCGCCAAGCTTTCCGGCGCATTGGATGTACGTGCAGACGAAGCGGTTCCTCCGATTTGTTCAGAAGGCGCGATGCCGCCTGCAGCTGCAGATGCGGCCGCAGCCTGCGCCATCGCGCTTGCCGATTGTCTGGCGTGTGCGTCTGCATGTTGTTGGAACAAAGCGGGCACAGCTTCCTCTTCTGAACCTTCTACCGCATCTTGAGCAATCTCGGGAAGAGGCGGCATCGGCGGCAGCTGCTCCAACAAAGCTTGTTCCTCGCGGTCAAGTCCCGCATCCAACTCGGCCAGTTCGGCCTGCGCCGCTTCCGCTTGTCTTACCTGCTCCAGTTCATCGTCCAACTGGGTCAGGCGGACTTGCAGCGCCGAACGCCACTTTTCTTCGATCTTTTCCATGACGTCAAGCGCCTGCCTGCGAAAACGGGACTTCACTTCGGCGGCAATGTCCCGCATATAGTTCAGCACGTATTCGCCGGTTACCGTCGCCTGATCCCGCACTGCATCGGCGAGCCAATCCGGCTCCAAACGCAAGGAGATGTCCCCGCCCCAATCCGTTCCAGCCCCGTCAGCAAGCTCCCGCTCTGCGAGCTCGTTCAGCCACGAGCGCAAATGCCAGACGATCTGCGATTCAATATCCTCGGCGAACTTATCTGCAAATGTCTGCAATCGCGCCTTTCTCTCCTGCTCGGTCTTTCCTCCGGCAAACAACCAGCCCATGCGAAAGCCGGATTGTCGGCTTTCAATCATAAGACGGGCCAGTTCTCTCGTTTCGGCAGGGGTGATATTGGCGAAATCCAGCAGCTTCCCAAGCTCCTGCTTCCAACTGGCAGGCTTTGTGTCCAAATCGGTGCGGAGCCGACCCGCTTCCTCCAGCTCATGTCGCATATCCGGGGAAAGCTCGTGCCCAGCATCCGCCGCATCCCGGAGCTTCTCCCGCATTTCCTCCTGTTCCAAGAGCCGCTGCTGCTTATGCATGCCAATCAGATGTTTGGCAGATGCAATGACATTGCGCTTGATTAATACATCCCGATGCTGCTGCAGCTGTTCCAGCATGGCAGTCAATCGATGCCATTCATTGTGCGGATGATCCGGCTGCTTCAGGGACAGGAAGAAGAAATCCAGCGGCTGAATATGCCAATCCGCGAATGCTTTCCTCACCCCTTCGGCAAAGGTCTCAAACGGGATTTCCGATTCCCGATGCTTGTCGATCTGATTGACGATGAGAAACAACGGTTTCCCTCGTTCCTCCAGTTCTCGCGCAAAAGCAAAATTCGTTTCGGATTGTACATGGTTGTAATCCATGACATACAGCACAGCGTCAGCCAGATGCAAAGCAGATTCCGTAGCTCTTGCATGGGCAGCATCCGTCGAGTCCACACCAGGCGTATCCAGCCAGACCGTCTGCTCCTGCAAGCGCTCGATCGGATAATGAATGGAAACCTTGACAACATCGTCACTGTTGCGGCAGAAAGCATCCAATTCCGCCAAGGCCACCTCTCGCGTATCAACGTGTCCATCAAGTCCTTTTAACCACACAATGGCGGACGGCTGACCTTTCGAAATGGAAACGACATTGGCGCTGGTCGGTATCGGACTTGACGGCAACAGCCTGGTGCCGCTTAGCGCGTTAATGAGACTGGACTTCCCCGCGGAGAAATGCCCGCAGAACGCAATATCCAATCGGCCTGATTGCACTTTCTCATACAGTTCTATCAGCTGTGCAGCGGCGGAATGATTACCCGCTTGCTTAAGTTGATTGGCCATATCTATAAATTGCATACCGATTATCCCCCATTTTGTAACCCGTGAAAGTGAAGCCACGCACCTATGCTGCTCCAGCCTCTCTGCGGGAACCCGTAAAAAAGAAACCGAAGCGTTGTCCGGTTTCTAGCTTAGTACTTCCGAAGCGCTCGGGATCAAAATTTCAAACACTTCTCCGTGCTGCAAAATCGTAATATCCTTGTCCTTCAGCTTCATCACTACGACATCAGGCCTGCTGCGCATGCGTTCGAGGTAATGCTCCGGCACTTCGCCAGACTCGCTCGCTGTAATCCCCTCGAAATCTCGTTCTTCGTTCTCTCCCAGATTGGCCGCTAGCACAGCTTCATAAATGTCGGAGAATTGCTCAAAATTATCTGTATAAACCGAAATGCACTTCATCATGCTGTATGGTCTCCCTTCCAATTGGCTACCTGCTGCCGGATTTTGCCTTATTGTTTCTCGCAGGCTTAGATTTCATACGTTTTTTTCCCTCCCGGCACAAATCAAGCAGCGGACAGCTTTCACATGCCGGGTTTTGCGCTTTGCAGTGATAGCGGCCGAAAAAAATCAATCGGTGATGGGTTAGCGTCCATTCCTCGCGAGGAACAGCCTTCATCAGTTTTTTCTCAACCTCAAGGACAGAATCTTTCCAGGCAGCAAGCCCAAGACGCTTCGACACACGCTCCACATGCGTATCAACAGCAATGGCAGGCTCGCCAAATGCGTTGGACACTACTACGTTCGCCGTCTTCCGGCCTACCCCTGGCAGTTCAACGAGACTGCTGTGCGAAGAAGGAACTTGTCCATCATACTGCTCCAGCAGTATGCGGCACAGCGCCTGGATATTTTTCGCCTTGTTGCGATACAGTCCGATACGGCGAATATCCTGCTCCAGTTCCTCCAGTGGCACTGCGAGATAATCCTCAGGCGATTTATATTTTTCGAACAAGGTGACCGTCACCTTATTTACGGTTTCGTCCGTACACTGGGCGGAAAGGAGAACGGCAATCGTCAGTTCAAACGGATTCGAATGATTGAGCTCACAATGCGCGTCGGGAAACATTTCGCCGATCGTATCTAATATCGTGCGCACCTGTTGGCGATTCATGTCACAATTCACCTCGCAGTCATTTTTTTATTTTCTCACGAATAAAGCCGGCAAGCAACCGAAACAATAAAAAATTAGTCAAAATGCAAACAAAAAAACAGTTTCGCCAAGGCAAACGCGCATGCCTAGCGAAACTGTTAGGGCTCTTTAGAACTATCTATTTTCTCTTGACTACTTCTACTACCTTGCCGTCATACAAGTACAGCGTAATCATTTCATTCGACTTGAGCGAATTCAATGTAATTTCCTTGCCGTCCTCATCATGAACATAGACATTATTCGCCAACGGATAATCGCTTTGCTCATTCAACTGCGTGATCCGGACGGATACCGTTTGGCTCACGCTGCTGTTCTTCCAATACTGGCGGGTAATCGAATTCAATAGCACAATGCTTTGATTCTCGTAGCCGTCAACGGTAATAGCAACGCGATCACCTGCTTTAACCGATCTATCGTCTGTTTTGCGAAGCGTGCGATTCTCACCGTTAAATTGTCTTACCTCGATCATGCCGTCAGCTCGGACAGCCTTCACTTCACCCAGAATAGTTTCCGCGAGTCTTACTTCCGTAACCGTTGTGCCTTCATATACCAAAAAGACCGGTTGACCAGCTTGAATGGAAGAGAAGAAGCCATTTGACTGGTTCAACAATTTGATTGGTGTAGATTGGCTGAGATACACATTCCTTGTTGTGCCATCCACCATACGTACAGAAAGCCGGTTGTTATTGGCATTGGTCTCCAGCACATCGACTCGTAGCACATCGAGAACGAGAACACGATCCACATTTTGCTGTGTCATGTCAACATACACCTTAACCGGCATACCCGGATTCAGTCCCAAAAATCCGACACTAAAGGAACCGTTGCGCTCAACCCTGGAAAGGTTGGTCAAAGTAAATTCGACTACACCATAGCGCTCTGTCTTAATCTCGAACTTTTTCTCGTCAACATCCACATGGTGTACCTCGCCGCTATAGACCGAAACGCCTTCCAAGCGCAATAATTGGTTGTTCGAGAAGGTCAAATTTACATATCGATCTTTAGTGAAGTACTCCTCAAAATTATTCATATTTACATTCGTTTGATTGTAACGAACAACTGTATGCTCGTCGATTCTGTACAATTCCAGATCGTTGCGGCCCATCTCAACAGTCAAGTAATAATAGTCCCCTGTTTTCTGGACAGACACAATGCGCTTGCGGACAAGCGAGGTCACTTCCCGATTTTTGACAGAGATCTTCGTAATGCGGTTTTCCCCATTGATCTCCAGATCTACACGATCACCTGGATGCAAGTCATTCAGGCTCGGGTTGTCCGCCCCTTCCAACAGAACAGTCAAATTAGGAGATACGTATCTAACAATCGGATCGTCCTCGTTTTTCTCATATACGATAAAATCTTTTTCAATTGCCCGGATTGTTCCCGAATCATAGGAAAGCAACGGCACAGATGGCTTGATCAGCCGAATAGCTGTAATGATGCTATCCTTCACATCATAGCTGATTTCATCCCCCTGTTTCAGGTCGTCCAGGCTCATCAAGCGTTTATCGTACGTAACAAGAACCGAATCAGAAACCTCAAACGACTCTTCATCAGTACTCTCGGCTTCCACTATGGTCAACTGCCCATTCTCATTTCTTTGGACGATACCTGTGGCAGTTTTGTTGACTGGCTCTTGAACGATCACAATCCGCTGAATTTTCCCATCATTTATGTCCGCATTGTAATACAGTTCCACAGTGCTGTTGGCGACAATTTGTCTGATGCTCGATCCGCTTCCGTTCGCCTTCACTACCGCAACGTCCGGATCCAGCTCATACGTTTCGCCGGAACCATTCACCTCGACAATGACTTGCAGCGGGTTGGTGCTGGTCAGTACAAAACGGCCTGTCACTTTTTGGAACGTCATTTCTTCCAGAACTTCTACATAATAGCCGATGCCATTTTTCTCAATGAGATAAACCTGATAGAAAGGCTGGATGCCGTTTAGTCCAATCGGGGATGTTTCCCCCTTCTTGTAAAGCATGGCGTCGGACGAAAGCGCAACCCTTACGGCTTCCCCGTTTGAATCCTGAATTTGAAGCAGATCGCTGCTTACCGAAACGACAGATCCGATATGCACTTGCTTGAAATTCTCGGACAGGTAGTCACTCACCTCGTCCGCTTTGCTCAGCATGACAGCAATTTGCGCGCGCGTAACGGTATCCTGTGGAAGCAGCTTGCCGCCGCTTCCGGTTAAAATGCCGAGTCCGACAGCGGCATTCATATACGGGTATGCCCAAGCCGACACATCAGACGCGTCGGGGAACGAGTCCACTTGTGTATCCATCTGCTCCGCATCTTCTTCTTTTCCGATTGCGCGAATCAGCATCTTCGCCACCCATTCGCGCGACGCTTGTTCTTGCCCCCATACAGAAGAAGTAAGGTCATCGCTGTCTTGCAGATTCAATTCTTCCTGATAACGCAAAAGGCCTTCCTCGACTGCTTTATTGATGTACGGCTTCGCCCAAGGACTGTAGCTCAGGGGCAGCACACTGTCCCGCTGCGAACGCTCCGCTTCTTCCTTCAATCCTAGGAAGCCAATCAGCATAATGACGACTTCTTCTTTCGTGACAGAATCATCCGGTGCAAATTTACCGCCCGGTCTGCCGGTTATGACATCCTGCAGCGCAAGCTTGGCTACATGCTGCTCCGCCCAATGTCCACTGCGCACGTCCGAAAACTTCATATTCACCGTAGTTTCTGAATCTGCGGCAAAAGCGCTGAATGGTAAAATGGTAAAGATCATTGCCGTAATGATGCATAACAGAGATGCTTTCCGCCAAACTTTCATCATGTTTCCTCCCTAGAAAAATGTGTTTTCGCTTATCGTTGATTGAAATATTCCAGGATGCTGTTGGCAATCGTAAGGGCGATCTTGTCCTGGAATGAGTTATCCAGCAGTATCTTCTCCTGCTCCGCATTCGTCAGATAGCCAATTTCCAGCAATACCGCAGGCATCTCGGTTTCTCGTATAACCTTGAATGCGGTTTTGCGGACGCCTCTGTCCTCGAATCCCGATGTTTCGATCAGACGCTTATGGATCAGATCAGCGAATGTTTTGCTGTTGTCATTCCAAAAATACGTTTCGGTTCCGGATATCGGCCGCTCGAATGTATTGGCATGAATCGATACAAACACATCGGCAGGCCATTCATTGGCAAGCTTCACCCGGTCATCGAGACTGATGAAGGTGTCGTCATCCCTGGTCATCCTCACGCTCACTTGCGGATAGTTGGCCAGAACTGCCTGTACTTTCTTCGCGACATTCAGGTTGAATTCCTTTTCCTCTCTCTTGCTAAGTCCGGTTGCGCCCGGATCCTTGCCGCCGTGGCCCGCATCAATGACTACTCGATACACGGCATTACCGGCGCCTTCATTGTTCTGAAGCGAGACGGCGAAGCCGTTCTCCGCTCCCGTTTCCACCTGAAAGGCAACCGGCTGTTTCAGATCGAGCACGATCCTTACAATGGAAGGATCGTGACTAAATTGCGCATACCGTACTTGACTCACCAGCGGGTGATCGATGCTGCCGGTTCCCTCGCTGCCGATCTGTTCTTCCAGGACAGCATAAGGCACGTCCAGCACCAGCCGATCCGGAATGGACCCGGCAGGATCAGACAGATAGAGCGGCTGCACATCAACCGGACTGCTGGTTTGGACAGACAGCCGTCCTCCCTCCAGCTTGACGGCCTTCAGTCGAGAAAGCTCACCTGGAACAGAAGGCTTATTTCCAGCACCTATCACCTTCGAATCCTGCACGATGGCAGGCGCGCTGGGTTTCTCCGCTGGCGTTGAGACCGGATTCGATTTTTTGTACAGGCTGGCCGATCTTGTCCAGGCGTCCCAGCTTAGCCGCATGCTCAGCTTATCCGCAACGAAGCTGAGAGGAACATAGAAAGTGTTCTCTCTTACCAGCGCCGGCGCTTTCATCTCGGACTGGGACTGGCCATGCGCCGCTGTTCGTTCATCTTCTTGAAAGCGATATGTAGTGCCCGAGATTGTAAGCTCCGCTGCTGTCTGGGATTCCCCTTTCAGCGAAAACTGTTTTGCCGCTGCATCAACAGCTATGTACACATGCTGACCTTCAAATAAAAGCGGATGCAGCAGCTCCTGCTTTTCGCCGTCCACATAGAGCGTCAAATCCGAGTTTGATGCAGATGCAGTTGTTGGGAATACACAGACCAGCGCTGCCAAGATGAACCATATGAGCGGAAATTTGCGCAAACCTGACACCTCTCTTGTCCTTTCAGGCGGAATAATCAGCATTCGACACCCTATTCTAATATTCTAGCAAAATTTCGCAAAAAGAGACAGCAAAATCTATCTATTAGACGCTGTTTCGAGCAGAAAGTTGCGTGCAACCTCCTAATAGAGGAAATATTTTCGCCCTTCGCATCGCACGTCTCCCATGACAAAAAGCACCCCTGCCCCGGCAGCCGGAACAAGCGTGCTTTTCACTAGAGCGATTGTTTAAGCCTGATGTGCCAGGCGTGCTTGGTGTTGCTGTTCATAGGCGGTAATCTTATCTCCCAGCTGCAGCGTTAAACCGATATCATCGAGCCCCTGCAGCAAGAACTGGCGGCGATGCTCATCCAGCTCGAACGCAAGGTCGAGTCCGTGCGCATCCGTAATTTTCTTCGCTTCCAAATCTACGCTGAGCTGGTAGCCTTCATGCTTCTCAGTCCGCTGGAAGAGCTCCTCAACCTGCTCCTCGCTCAGCTTAATTGGCAGAATGCCGTTCTTGAAGCAGTTATTATAGAAAATATCTGCGAAGGACGGTGCGATGACCACTTTGAAGCCGTAGTCGAGTATCGCCCACGGCGCATGCTCGCGTGAGGACCCGCAGCCAAAGTTCGCGCGGGAGATCAGAACAGATGCGCCTTGGTAGCGCTCTTGATTCAAGGAGAAATCCGGATTGACATCACCGTTCTGAAAAAATCTCCATTCATAGAATAAATATTGACCAAATCCTGTCCGTTCAATCCGCTTCAAAAACTGCTTGGGGATAATGGCGTCAGTGTCCACGTTGACCCGGTCAACAGGAGCTACCTTGCCGGTATGCTGAACAAATGCTTCCATTGTACGTTCACCCTTCCATCCTAATTCATAATCCTATCAATAAAGTGCGATCATGCATGCTATCCAACCGTCAGGACGGCGGCTAATTAAACAGTCATAGCATCTTGCTTGAATTCCCAATCGCGCACATCAGTGAAATGACCTTTAATGGCAGCTGCGGCCGCCATTGCAGGAGATACGAGATGAGTCCGTCCATCACGTCCCTGGCGTCCTTCAAAGTTGCGGTTGGACGTAGAGGCGCAGCGCTCTCCCGGCAACAGGAAGTCCGGATTCATGGCCAAGCACATGGAGCATCCTGCGTCGCGCCATTCAAACCCGGCTTCGATAAAGATCTTGTCAAGCCCTTCCTTCTCTGCCTGGATCTTGACGCGTCCCGAACCAGGTACGACCATCGCCTGGACGCCTTCCGCGACTTTGTAGCCTCTGGCTACCGCCGCTGCGGCGCGAAGGTCTTCAATTCGACCGTTCGTGCAGGAGCCGATGAATACGCGGTCGATCTTAATCTCGGACATTTTCGTTCCCGGCGCAAGGCCCATGTATTCCAGCGCTTTTTCAGCAGCTTTGCGCTGGTTCTCGGTCGGAAAATCAGACGGGGTCGGCACAACGGATGTAATATCCGTACCCATGCCCGGACTTGTTCCCCAAGTTACCTGCGGCACAAGGCTGTCTGCGTCGAACTCCACAACCGTGTCGTATTCAGCGCCTTCATCTGTGCGAAGCTCCTTCCAGCGGGCAACCGCTTTGTCCCATGCTTCTCCTTGCGGGCAGTATTCACGGCCTTTCAGATAAGCGAACGTTGTTTCGTCCGGGGCGATCAAGCCGGCGCGAGCGCCTGCTTCAATCGACATGTTGCAGACGGTCATGCGCTCTTCCATGGACAGGTTGCGGATCGCTTCACCCGTATACTCGATCACATATCCCGTTGCAAAATCGGTGCCATACTTCGCAATAACGCCGAGAATAATATCCTTCGCGGTCAGTCCAGGCTTCAGCTTTCCATTGATTCTAACTTCCATCGTCTTGGACTTGCCTTGCTGCAAGCACTGCGTTGCCAGTACATGCTCCACTTCGCTTGTTCCGATCCCGAACGCCAGCGCACCGAAAGCGCCATGAGTGGAAGTGTGGCTGTCCCCGCATACGATCGTTTTGCCAGGATGCGTCAACCCCAGCTCAGGACCCATTACGTGTACGACCCCCTGATCCACACTGTTCAAATCGAAGCATTTTACACCGAAGTCGCGGCAGTTCTGTTCCAATGTCTCAATTTGCTGCTTGGAGATCGGGTCTGTAATGTTGAAGCGGTCTTGCGTCGGAACATTGTGATCCATTGTAGCAAAGGTAAGATCCGGACGACGCACCTTGCGTCCCGCCAAACGAAGCCCTTCGAACGCTTGCGGGCTTGTCACTTCGTGAACCAAATGCAAATCGATGTAGATTACACTCGGCTTGCCGGATTCTTCATGAATGACGTGCTGCTCCCAAATTTTCTCGTACAACGTTTTTTTGCCAGCCATGGCAGGTCACCTCTTCGTTTTTCGTTTTCATTATGATCGTTTCAACTTATCTGTATCTATCGTAGCATTTCCTTCTTCATTGATCCAAGATATAATATCTATAAGCTTAATAGGAATAAGATATAAGGAGCGAGTAAGTTCAATGGAGTTTCGTCAATTGCGCTATGCTGTACAAATCGCCGCGGAAAAAAACTTCTCCCGCGCCGCCGAATCGCTGCACATCGCCCAGCCTTCGCTAAGCCAGCAGTTGTCCAAGCTGGAAGCGGAAATCGGCACCTTGCTGTTTCGCCGAAGCACGAACTCGGTCGAGCTCACGCATGCGGGAGAAATTTTTATTGACCGGGCGCAAAAAATACTGGACATGGCAGATCAACTCAAGCAAGAGATGGAAGACATCTCTCAGATGAAAAAAGGAAAGCTCGTAGTCGGCAGCTTGCCGATAACCGGCTCTCATGTGCTCCCCCTCGTTCTGCCGGTTTTCCGTCAGCGCTTTCCCGAGATCGACATCGTATTGACTGAGGACTCGTCCGCCAATCTGGAAGTGCTCACGCATCAGGGCAAAACAGATATCAGCCTGCTTTCGCTGCCAATTCAGGACTCTGCTTTGCAATTTGTGCCGCTGATAGAGGAGGAGATTTGTCTGGCTGTCAGCCCGGAGCATCCGCTTGCCGCAATGCCCCGGGAATCGAAAGCTTCCATTGCATCGTTGAAGGACGAGCCCTTTATTGTCTTGAAGAAAGGCCAAGGTTTCAGACAAATTGCGTTAGACCTGTGCGCAACTGCCGGCTTCGTGCCGAAGGTCGTCTTTGAAAGCAGCAATATAGAAACCGTACAATCGCTCGTAGCAGCCGGCATGGGCATAGCCTTCGTCCCGCAGATGGTCGCAAGAACGAAGTGGAATCCGTTCGTTCCCGTCTACTTGACGCTGGAAGATCGGCCCACTCGAACATTAGGCATTGCCTATCGCAAAGGACGGTACTTGTCCAAGGCTTCTGAGGCGTTTATTGCCTCCATGCGGGAGGTGCTGCAGAATGAAAAGATTGGAGTCGGCTATTTGGATACGAGCACACCGTCCTGAAATCTGTATGAGCGGGTGAGTGCAGAATTCGGCTCATAGGCGATAAACCGGCCATCCTGAAAGAACGACACAGATTTGGAATGAAGGGCTTCATTGACTGAGGCCCTCAATAATACGCCGTCCTTCATCATATAAATATGCGTCTCCAACGGCGTGCCAACCGTTGTAATTAAATCTTTCACCCCGTCTTGATCGAGATCGTATTCCTGGACAGCAGCATCCACATGCAGCCATACGTAAGGGTAGCCGTCCTTCACTGTAATATAATCTACGGTCGGGCAAGCCATGCCGCAATATCCTCTGACACGGATGGAAGGGACGCCGAACAGCATCGATTCATCCAGCTCGATCAGCTCGGGATTGGTGCCGTAACCGACCTCGGCCAGTTCAAACAGCTGTCCCCCAATGTCCGCTCCTGCATAGAAGCCTTCCTTGTATTTGTACATATAAATGAAGAACTCGCCCAGGTCATTGGACAGCTTCTTATAGTATCTGGCAATGCGTGCCGGATCCATGGGCAGGCCGTAGCGAAAGCCGGCATCCGCTTCTTCGAACACCAACTCCGCGGCGTGTGCTTTGCCGCCCACATCAAAGCGATCATTGCCCCATTGCATCCAGGAAAAACCTATCGCAGCCGCGATCCCCATCCAAACCATCATCCACCCTACTCGCCTCAGACGCCTACTTGTTCGCATGCGCATCACAGGTTCGCGCCCATCAGCCGTATAACGATGGGCGGCGGTCCTCAAACACCGGAATTCGGCCGCGAACCTCATTCACCAGATTGAGGTCAATATCCGCTTGCAGAATCGCTTCCTCCTCGCCGCCTTCCACCACGATTTCTCCCCACGGATCCACGATCATGGAATGGCCGAAGAAGTCGGTATCCCCGCTTGTGCCGACACGGTTGCAGGCAACGATGTACATCTGGTTTTCAATAGCTCTTGCTTGCAGCAGCGTGCGCCAATGATGCAGGCGAGGATTCGGCCATTCTGCGGGGACGAACAACAGCTTGACGCCGTCCAGCGCGAGCTTTCGCGCCAATTCGGGGAATCGAATATCATAGCATATCATAACGCCGGCATCTTGCCCCTCGATAGCAAACCTCCCCGGCTTGGTCCCTTCTGCCAGATGCTTCTCCTCATCCATCAACCGGAACAAGTGGATCTTGGAATAGTCCACGAGAACCTGCCCTTCCCGGTTAAACACATAACTGGTATTAAAGGCTTGCCCATCCTTTAATTCGGCTACGGACCCTGCCACCACATTCACCGCATGCTTGCGGCAAAAAGCGGAAATGATGTTCCGCGTCCGCGTCCCTCCTTCATCGCCCAGCTCGTGAATCCGTTCCAGCGCGTAGCCGGTATTCCACATTTCCGGCAGCACGATAACGTCCGGCTTGTCAGCCGATCGGACCGCCTCCTCCATCAATTGAATAGCCTTGTCGGCATTCACATCCGGCTCGCCGATGGCTATATCCATCTGCACTAATGCAATGCGAAGCTGCTCGCTCATATCGTAGACTCTCCTCCTCAGTCGACCCAGTGTTGCATCTTGATTTGATTTTTACATCCATTAAGAATCATGTTACATTATTTTTAATTTGGTTTGAAGTATCTGGCTTCAGGATGATCAAAAAAGATTGCTGGAAATGGAGGATTCTTCACATGCTTTCATCTGCTTCCCATACACGGTTCGCGCCGGCTGACCGCATGAAGGCGCTGCCGACCCAATTTTTCGCCTCGCTCGTCGGGAAGGTCGGTCGCATGCAGGCACAAGGCCACGATCTCATCAACCTCGGTCAAGGGAATCCGGATCAGCCCACGCCGCCCCATATCGTGGCAGCCTTGCAGGAGGCAGCAGCCAAGCCGCAATATCACAAGTATCCGCCCTTCAGCGGCTATCCCTTCTTGAAAGAGGCTGCCGCGGCTCGTTACAAAGCCGATTACGGTGTAGAGCTCGATCCCGAGACCGAGGTCGCCATCCTGTTCGGCGGCAAGGTGGGCTTGGTAGAAATTAGCCAATGCCTGCTCAATCCCGGCGATGTGTGCCTTGTTCCTGACCCGGGTTATCCCGACTATTGGTCCGGCATAGCGCTTGCAGGCGCCCGCATGGTCATGATGCCGCTCGCTGGCGACCATGACTTCCTGCCGGATTACGAATCGCTGCCTGCCGATGAGACGGCTCGCGCGAAGCTTATGTATATCAATTATCCGAACAATCCGACTGGATCTACTGCGGACGCTAAGTTTTACGAAGAAACGGTTCGATTCGCAGAACGGCATCGTATCGCCGTCGTCAGTGACTTCGCGTACGGCGCTATCGGCTTTGACGAAGAGAAGCCGCGGAGCTTTCTGCAAACTCCCGGCGCCAAGAATGTAGGCATCGAGATCTACACGCTGTCCAAAACTTATAACATGGCAGGCTGGCGGGTAGGTTTTGCCGTCGGCAATGCAGAGCTCATTCGCCTGATCAATTTGATCCAGGATCATTATTACTGCAGTTTGTTCGGCGGCATCCAAGAAGCGGCAGCGCTTGCCCTGACAGGGCCGCAGGATTGTGTGGGGGATCTCGTCCATATTTACAAGCAGCGACGCAACGCGCTCTATAGCGAGCTGGAGCGGATTGGCTGGCAGGCGAAAAAGCCCTCGGGATCGTTCTTTTGCTGGCTTCCAGTGCCGCAGGGAATGGATTCGGCAGGCTTCGCCGATCTCCTGTTGGAGCAGGCCCATGTTGTAGTCGCACCGGGCATCGGCTTCGGCCCGCACGGAGAAGGGTATGTCAGGATGGGCTTGCTTGCCTCTGAGGAACGACTGCGCGAAGCGGCGCAACGCATCGGAAGACTGAACCTGTTCTAAGTGGTGCTGCGTATTTCCTGTGTCCGTTAGAGACGGAGGGCGGCGATTATTTGCTCACTCCTTCGACTCTAATGGACATGTCCCACTCCCGCTCGGAATTTCTTCGTTGTTCCAGTCCAGTCGCCTGTACGCTTCCTCCACATTCATATCGAGTTGAAGAACAAGGTTTAAGCGGCTTGTTAATGCGACCGCCCTGCGCAAATGTTGAAACAGGACCGGTTTCACATGCTTCAACACCGTAATCATTTCTGTAATGGGCAGCACACCTTGTTTTTCTCTCATCACCTCATATAGAAAGTCCATCGTTTCGACCATGCCGTCCTTGTCGTCACGTACCGTTTCCAGCAAAAGGCGAAACTGATTGACGATCTTTAGGCGACCTGGATGATCTTCCATTTTTCCATGCACCTCGCTGTAGTTATCCAACCGTTATGAGTCTTAAGAATTAGGCCTTTGTGTTTATTATGCCTTTTGTTCGTATAAATTTCTGTAACCTTGGCCACAAAACAAGGACTTTTGATCTCTTTTCCATGAATGGAGGTACCATTCAACTGACTTTACATCCGCGCCTCGGCATGCTATTCTGAAACAAAATGAATGAGAAAAATGTAGTGACGGGACCAGTAGAATGGCGAAACCCGAACAGAGAGCGAGCTCCTTGGCTGCAAGAGCTTGCCGGACCAGCGCAATTCGAACCCACCCCTGAACAGTCAGCGAAGAGCTGGACAGCCCCGGCTGTTATCCCGGGAACCAAGTTGGCCGACAGAAGTGCCGCTTCCTGCCAAGGAGGCAGCGAACATGTCGGCAAATAAGGTGGTACCGCGGAGCAAGCTTTCGTCCTTATGACAGGAGAAGGCTTTTTTTATTTATCATACGAAAGCGCCATTAATACGAGAAGTGGAAGTGAGCAAGGTGGAAGCAGAACAACAACGCATTGTCGTCAAGATTGGCAGCAGCTCCTTGACCAATTCAGAAGGCGGATTAAACCTGGAGCGCCTCGAATATTATGCGACAGAAATAGCCTCGCTGCAGAAGAGCGGCTATCAGATGCTGCTCGTTACCTCTGGAGCAGTCGCTGCCGGATTCAAGGCCATCGGATTCGATGAGCGGCCCCGCGCCCTGTATGAAAAGCAAGCCTCTGCGGCAGTGGGCCAGGCGTTGCTGATGCGTGCTTATCAGGAGAGCTTTGCACGGCACGGCATCGTTGCGGCGCAAATATTGCTAACCCGGGCTGACTTCTCTGAACGCCAGCGTGTCAACAACGCGCTGATGACCATTGAGGAGCTGTTGAAGCGCGGTGTTATACCGGTCGTGAATGAGAATGACACCGTATCGGTAGATGAAATCAAGCTGAAGTTCGGCGACAATGACAAATTGAGCGCGCTGGCCGCGAACTTGGTCAAAGCCTGCAAGCTGTTGATTCTCACAGATACAGATGGCTTGTACACGGCCGATCCGCGCTTGGACACGGCAGCACGACGCATCGAACGCGTCGATCAGATCAATGACTCGATCTTCGATATTGCAGGCGGCGCAGGCACCTCTGTCGGCACTGGCGGCATGCGTTCCAAGATCGAGGCGGCGCGCATTGCAACGCGAGGCGGCATTCCCGTATTTGTCGGCAAGGCTGCTCATCCCGGCGATCTGGCAGCCGCATGTGCCGGCCATGGCAAAGGAACTTACTTTGACACGGCGCTGCACTCGCTGCCGATCAAGAAGCAATGGGTCGGCTTCCATTCCATCCCGGAAGGCTGCATCCATATCGATCAGGGTGCCGCGACAGCCATGCTCCACCAGGGACGAAGCCTGCTCCCTGCCGGAGTGACCGAGGTGAACGGGGATTTCCACCCGGGCGACGTGGTGGAGGTCGCCGACCCCACTGGCGCAATTATTGGCCGGGGGGTTGTCAATTATGAAGCCTGGCAGCTGCGGGCCGCAGCCGGTTTCAATTCCGATGAGGTCAAGCGGCGGGTCGATGTTCACCGTATTGAAGTCATTCACCGCGATGAATGGATCGGACTTCAGCCGTAGCCTCCATGCCATGTTCCCACAATAGAAAGGAGTAATGACCATGAGTGAAGTCATAGCAAAAGCAAAAATGGCCAAAGAAGCATCGTTTGCGCTCGGCGTACTAAGCACAGAGCAGAAAAACCAAGCGCTGCTTCAAATGGCCGACCACCTGATAACCCGTCAGGCAGAGATCATAGAAGCCAATGCGGAGGATTTGGAGCGCGGACGTCAAACCGGACTAAGCGTTTCATTATTGGATCGTCTGGCGCTGAATGAAAGCCGAATCGAAGCGATGGCGGAGGGCCTGAGACAAATCGTGGAGCTTCCGGACCCCGTAGGCGAAACACTTCAAACTATGACGCGCCCGAACGGCTTGCGCATTCGCCATCTGCGTGTGCCTATCGGACTAATCGGCATCATCTACGAAGCTCGGCCGAATGTGACCGTCGACGCCGCCGGTCTTTGCTTGAAGACGGGCAATGCGGTTGTGCTTCGCGGAGGCTCGGCGGCTCTGTCCAGCAATCGCAAAATTATTGACATTTTGCATGACGCGCTCGATGCCTCGGCAATTCCGAAGGACGCACTGCAGATCGTGGAAGATGCCAGCCGTTCTTCCGTAGATGAAATGCTCAAGCTGAACGGCATCATCGATACGATCATTCCGCGGGGCGGCGCCTCCTTGATTCAGAATGTCGTACAAAACGCAACAGTGCCGGTCATCGAAACCGGAGCCGGCATTTGCCACACTTATCTGGATGCAGAAGCAGAACCTGCCATGGCATCGGACATTGCGTTCAATGCCAAGGTGCAGCGCCCCTCTGTCTGCAACGCAATGGAAACGCTCCTCGTTCATGAAAGCTTTGCTGCAGCGCATTTGCCCGACATTGCTCAGCGGATGAAGGAAGCGAATGTAGAACTGCGCGGCGACAAGCGCGCGTGTACGCTAGTGCCCGGTATGAAGGAAGCGGCAGAACAAGACTGGTCTACGGAATACAACGATTATGTCCTGAACGTGAAGATTGTGAGCAGTTTGGATGAGGCGCTCATGCATATCCGCCGATACGGCACGATGCACTCCGAGTGCATTGTGACAGAAAATGAGCTGCACGCCCGTCGCTTCCTTGCTGAAGTTGACGCCGCCGCAGTATATCATAACGCCTCTACCCGGTTTACCGACGGTTTTGAGTTCGGCTATGGCGCGGAAATCGGCATTAGCACGCAAAAGCTGCATGCTCGCGGACCAATGGGGCTGCCAGCGCTGACATCCAGCAAATATCTGATTGAAGGTTCGGGTCAAATCAGGCAATAACAGGTTCCTTAAAGGAGAGAAACTATATTGGGTGATTCAGTTCAAGGAAACATCTGCTTTATCGGCTCAGGCTCCATGGCAGAGGCCATACTTCGCGGCATGCTGGAACGCCAAATCGTGGAGCCGGGGCAAATTACGGTGACCAACAGGCAAAATCGCGTGCGCCTGGAGCAGCTCCAGAGCCAATACGGTGTCAATGCTGCTTTCGACGCCGAGCATCGGGAACAAGCGGTAAAGGAAGCTTCTCTGCTGCTGTTGGCCGTTAAGCCGAAAGATGCGGAAGCTGCGCTTGCCAGCATACGCCACTGCATGCATCAGGAACAGCTGCTTGTCAGCGTGCTTGCAGGCGTATCGATTGCCTCGCTTCAGCGGTTTGCCGGCATGGAGCTTCCCGTCATCCGGACGATGCCGAATACTTCAAGCACCATTGGACTCGGTGCCACGGGCATCAGCCTTTCACCTTCCGTCACAGCTAGTCAGAAAGCCCAGTCTTTGGCGGTATTTAACGCGATCGGCATCGTCAAGATTGTAGAGGAAGACCAGCTGCATCTGGTTACCGCCTTGTCGGGAAGCGGCCCCGCCTATATTTACTTGATGATGGAGGCCATGATGGAGGCAGCCGTTTCCTCGGGCATGGAGGAAGCGACCGCAAAGGAACTCACTGTCCAGACGTTTTTGGGGGCGGCCCAGATGGTCGAACGAACTGGCGAAGAACCCGCCGTCCTGCGAGAAAAGGTCACATCGCCGGGCGGTACCACCTTTGCCGCCCTGGAGCAATTTCGCAAACTGGGATTCAAGGAAATGGTGAAACAAGCAATGGACAGCGCTGCCGCGCGATCCAGGGAAATGGGCGCAGCCATGGAATCCGCAAAAGGAGGATCAGCATGAACCGCAATTGGAAGGAAAACTACTGTGTGGCGACTTATCGGCTGCATGACGAAAAAGCCGATTTCGAAAAAAAGGCGCAGGGTATCGCCGTCGGCCTTACTGTTGGCAGCTGGACAGATTTGCCGCAGGCGCAAAAAGCGGAGATGGAAAAGCACCTCGGGCAAGTCGTCTCGGTTGAAGTGCACGATCAACCGGGCAAGGAGCGATACGCAGATATCCGCATCGCTTACCCGGACCTTAACTTCAGCCGGGATATTCCGGCACTGCTCGTGACCGCGTTTGGCAAATTGTCCATGGACGGCCGCATTAAATTGCTGGATCTCGAAGTATCTGACCGATTCCGGGAAGGTTTCAACGGGCCAAAATTTGGATTGGACGGCGTCCGCAAGCTGCTTGGCATTCCGGACAGACCGCTGCTTATGAGTATCTTCAAGTCCGTAATCGGCCACAACCTGCCTGAGCTGCGCGAGCAGTTTTATCAACAGGCTCTGGGCGGGGTTGATCTGATCAAGGACGATGAGATTCTGTTCGAGAATCCGCTCACCCCGCTGGAGAAACGGGTGCGCGCCTGTATGGAAGCAGCGGCGGAAGCGGAGCAGAAGACCGGGCAAAAACTGCTCTACGCCGTGAATTTGACCGGCCCGACGAGCCAATTGAAGCAGCAAGCGGCGAAAGCAATCGAAGCAGGAGCAAATGCTCTCTTGTTCAATGTGCTGGCATACGGCTTCGATGTCCTGCATGAACTGGCACAGGATCCGGATATTTCTGTCCCTATCGCCGCACATCCGGCTGTGGCCGGCGCGCTTTACCCTTCCCCGCATTACGGAATCGCTGCCCCTCTCTTGTTGGGCAAGCTGATGCGGCTGGCAGGCGCGGACCTTGTCTTATTTCCTTCGCCATACGGCTCTGTCGTCATGCCGAAGGAGGAAAACATGGCGATTAAGGAGGCTTTGCTTCAGCCGGACGAGCATTTGAAGCGGTGCTTCCCGGTTCCGTCAGCGGGCATTCATCCGGGACTTGTGCCTTGGATCCTCCGCGATTTCGGAACTGAAGTGATTGTAAATGCCGGCGGCGGCGTGCACGGCCATCCCGGCGGCGCTGCTGCTGGCGGACGAGCGTTCCGGCAGGCAATCGATGCCGTGCTTCGGGGCGAGGACTTGACACAAGCAGCCGCAAGCCAGCCTGAATTGGCTGAGGCCATTCGATTGTGGGGGGCCAAGCAATAAGATGACCCTGCGCAGCCAGAATAAACAGCCTATCGTCTTTTGCGATTTTGACGGAACGATTACGATAAAGGACAATATTGTTGCGATCATGCGCCATTTCGATCCGCCCGGCTGGGCGGACACGGTCGATGATATCATTAGCAAGCGGCGGAGCATTCGCGATGGGGTTACCGCCCTGTTCGCTTCTCTGCCTGCCTCCCGCAAGGAGGAGATCATTCGCTATTCGGTCGACAATGCCGAGATTCGCCCCGGCTTTCGCGAGCTGCTTGACGCGTGTCGAAAGCTGAACATCCCGTTCTATGTTGTCAGCGGCGGCATTGATTTCTTTATCCGGCCGCTTCTGGCACAATTTCCGATAGCGCCTGAACATGTATATTGCAATGAAGGCCATTTCGACAGCGAGTACATTCGCATTGAATGGCCGCATGCTTGCGACGAACATTGCAGCAATGATTGCGGCACGTGCAAGCCTCGCATTATGAGGCAATTCGCCCCGCAGCATTACTATCGGATTGTGATCGGGGACAGCATTACTGATTTCGAGGCAGCCAAAGCAGCAGACTATGTTTTCGCCCGTTCCCATCTCTTGGAGCAATGCAAGACTAACGGAATCCCTTACGAAGCCTTCGAGGACTTTCATTCCGTAGCGCAATCGCTCCAGCAACTTCATACGCGCCTGCTCCAGGAGGGTGCGAGCATCAGGAAAACGGAGGAAAGTTAAATGACCACATCATATACAGCAGAAGACCGGCAGCGAGTGTTTGCCCAGTTGGCCGCGGACAAGGCGGTGTTGGCCTCCAAAGGCTGGTTCCCCGCTACAAGCGGCAATATGTCCATTCGACTCGGCGATGAACCGGCGAGCGCTGCGGCGCCCTCCTTTCACTTCGCCATCACGGCCAGCGGAAAAGACAAATCAGTCAACACGCCTGAAGATTTCTTGCTTGTCAACGAGCAGGGGAAGCCCGTGGAAACCACCTCGCTAAGACCGTCTGCGGAAACGCTCATTCACTGTGAGATTTACCGCTTAACGGGCTGCGGTGCGGTGTATCACGTCCATACTGTCTACAACAACTTGATTTCCGAACGGTTCGGCGATCAAGGCAGCGTGGCCATCAAAGGGGTAGAGTTGATCAAGGCGTTCAACATTTGGGAGGAAGATGCGGAGATCCATATCCCGATTTTGCCCAACTATGCGGATATTCCCAAAATCGCAGCACTCGTAGAAGGGGCATTGAATCGGGCAGTACCCGGCATATTGCTTCGCAACCACGGTATATATGCTTGGGGAGAAACTCCCTTCGAAGCCAAACGTCATCTGGAAGCATTTGAATTTTTATTCGAATACGAGTATCGTCGTTTAGCACTTCAGGCTTAGCTTCACCCTGACAAGGAAAGGGGCATTGGCATGAACATTTATGCCTGGCGCGTGTCAGAGATGCTGGAGGGGAGAAGATACGAACAATTATGCACCCTTGTCACGAAGGAGCGGCTGGAGCGTTCCGGCCGTTTCTTGCGGGAGATCGATACGTGCCGTTCCTTGATGGGGGAAGCGATGATCCGCCTGGTTGCGGCAGCGGACTTGAATCTCTCCCTTTCATCTATTCGTTTTCAATTGGGGGAATACGGGAAACCGGAAATTTCCGGCAGCAATTCCTATCGCTTCAATCTATCTCATTCCGGCGATTGGGTGGTGCTGTTCACCACCAAGGACGGAAGCCGAATCGGCATTGATGTTGAGCAAATAGGCGACATGCTCTGGCAAGTTGCCGAAAGTGTCCTGACCGACCGGGAACTTTCGGATTTAAGAGGACACGCGGCAGAACAGCAGCCAGCGTATTTTTACCGATTGTGGACGATGAAAGAAAGTTACATTAAAGCGCTGGGGACTGGATTGTCCATGCCCTTGAAGCAGTTCTCGATACTAAGAACGGCTGACGGATTTGCAGGACGCGGTGCAGGAGCGGAAAACTTCTCATTCCAAGCTTATGAGCTGGATGACAGCCATAAGCTTTCCGCCTGCAGCGAAGGTGCGCTCCCGTCATGCTGGCAGTTGTTTGATCTGCAGCAATTTCTAACAATGAACCAGCTGCAGCATGGCGGGCGAGCGTAAGCAGCCCTAGCGTCCGGAGCGAAACTGCTTTGTAAATTCCTTCGCTTGCTCCGCCGTACGAATTCGGTTCCGCTGCCACTCCAGCAAGATCCGATCAATGTAGCGAAAATTGAGCTTGCCGGCGAAAACAGCCTCCTTCAAGGCAAGCAGCACCAGCTCTCTGGGGTAACCATCCGCATCAAGCCAACCAGCAATTGTCTCTCCCTCCATCGGTGTGAGCGGCCGTGCAAATTCTTTCTCGAATATAAAATAAACGTCCTTCTCCGCAACCGCGGCAGAAGCAGAAGCTGCGTCCGTCGCTTCCATCGATATGCTTGCTGCACTTTGACGTTGACCGAATGTTTCCGGCGCCGGCAAGTCCATGTCGACAGCTGCATGCTGTTCCTGTTCCGCAAGAAGCGTTTCAGCCAATCTCCTATACAACGGCGTCAGAGAATAGCATTCCGATTGGACTCCGCTGGCCGGATCAATCTTCTCCTCAATAAACAGCCACCCTTGCTTGACAAGTCGGCCCAGCGTACCGGCAATGGCATCGAGCGGCAAGCCCATTCGTTCGCTCAGCTCGTCCGGAGTCGGGAATGCATTCAGCTCCTTCTCCTTGAAGGCAAGGAGCTGCAAAAGCAGCATCATCTCAGTCTCTCCCAATCCGAGCTTGTGATAATAGCGCAAAAGCGAGTAAGGCACATTCACAACTCCGTCGCCATATGCAAGTGCTACACCTTCATGAAATGCTGCTCCCATACGCATTTATTCTCCTCTTTCGTCTCCTCTGTTGTTGACCAGTCGATACGTATCTCTTGCAATAACAAGCTCTTCATTCGTCGGAATGACCAATACCTGCACCCGCGATTGCTCCGTAGTTATACGCCGATCCGAAGATGATTGCTCGTTGTTCCGTTCCCTATCCAGTTCCACGCCCAGATAAGACAGCTGTTCGCAAATGCGCTCGCGAAGCAGGGCCGCATTCTCGCCAACTCCCGCTGTAAAGACGACAGCATCTACCCCGTTCATGGCGGCTGCATAGCTGCCGATATATTTGCGAATCCGGTACTCATACATTTCGAAAGCGAGCGCGGCCTGCTTGTCACCGGCTTGCATCGCCTCAATAATTTCCCGCATATCGGAGCTCAAACCGGAAACGGCCTGCAATCCGCTATGCTTGTTGAGCATCGAATTGACCTCGCTGACGTTCAGATCGTGCTTTGCCATAGCTAAGGGCACTACGGCCGGATCAAGATCACCGCTTCTCGTCCCCATCATTAAGCCTTCCAAAGGTGTCATCCCCATGCTTGTATCGTAGGATTTGCCTTCCAGGATGGCCGTACAGCTTGCGCCATTGCCAATATGGCATGTGATCATCTTCAGCTGATCCAGCGGCTTGCCCAGAAAGGCGGCTGCCCGATCGCTCACATACATATGCGATGTGCCGTGGAACCCGTATCGTCTAATCTTATGCTTGCGGTACAGCACCATCGGAATTGGGTAAAGGTAGGTTTTCGGCGGCATGCTCTGGTGAAAGGCCGTGTCGAACACTACGACTTGGGGAACATCCGGCATATTCAATTCAACCGCATTGATGCCCATCATATGGGCCGGATTATGAAGCGGCGCAAGATCGAACAAATTCCGAATTTCTCGCTTCACCTGATCATCCACAATGACCGATTCCGAAAAACTCTCGCCGCCATGCACGACACGGTGCCCCACGGCATCAATGTCAGCGATGGAGGCAATGACGCCGTGATCCGGATGCACCAGTTGATCCAGCAAGTGGCGCACGGCTGTTGTATGGTCCAATATCTCGCTCACATGCCGAACATCGGGCTTCCCCGAAGGCTCATGAACGAGAATCGATGTCTCAAATCCGATGCGTTCGACTCTGCCCTTGGCCAATACTGTCTCATCCTTCATATCGTAAAACTGATATTTCAATGAGGAACTGCCCGCATTAATGACCAGTATCTTCACAGCCGATCACCATCCTTGTCATACCTGAAAAATCCTTCTCCCGTCTTGACGCCAAGCTTGCCGCCCCGAACCATCTTTTTCAGCAAGAAAGAAGGCCGATATTTAATTTCCCCGAATTCACGGAACATGCGCTCCATGGCTGCCAGCACGGCATCCAGACCGAAGCGGTCAGCCATTTCCAGCGGGCCATGGTGAAAATCGTACCCGATTCGCATCGCCGCATCAATATCTTCGGCTGATGCCACCCCTTCGCTCAACGTATGGAGAGCCTCGTTGATCAATGTGCATATCAACCGGGTGGTGACAAAGCCCGGCGATTCATACACAAGAATCCCTTGTTTTTGAATGACTTCCTCCACGAACTGCTTCGTTAACTGGAACGTTTTGTCCGTTGTATGTAGACCGCGTATGATTTCGACGAGATTGATCTTGGCAACCGGATGCAGAAAATGCATGCCGATAATTCGCTCCGGCCTTGCCGTTTTACTCGCCAGCTCAGTCAAGCTCAAGGTAGAGGTGTTGCTGGCAATAATGGCATCCTCCCGGCAAACCTGATCCAGCTGGGCAAAAACCTGCTTCTTCATTTCCAAATCTTCCGTAATGGTTTCGATCACCATGTCGCAAGAGGACAGCTCGCTCCAATCCGCAATTCGATCAATTCTGGACAGGACCAGCTTCTTCTCGGTCTCGGTAATGGCCCATTTCTCAATTTGCTTGTCCAAGCTTATCTGAATAGATTCCCAGGCCCAGTCCAGCCTTTCCTGCGATCTCTCTACAAGCAAGACATCCAGCCCTTTCGCTGACAGCATTTCGGCAATGCCCTGCCCCATCGTGCCGGCTCCAATGACCCCAATGCGCTTAAATAATTGCATGTTTCGTCACCCACTCATCCTGAAAGTCTCGGTTTACTTCGATCATACCTAATTTTGTATCGAATTTCACGTATTATTGTCGATCTAATCGTCAAGTTGGAGAGAACTGAACCATGTTTCAGAAATTAGACAAGACTTTTGCTCGTTGTGAGAGCTCCGCTTCAATATTAACTCTACAGGTAGGATGTGCACAGACATTAGAAACATGTACAGTCTGTCGGGAATCGCAAAAATCCCCTGCCGAATAGTTCTGCAGGGGATCATCTTATTCCAGCTTAGGATGCTGAAACGGGTTGTCTCGTTGCCGCAGCATCTGCCATCAAGCTGCGGAACTGCTCGCCAGATAAAGTTTCCTCACGAATTACTATCGCCAAAGAATGCTCAAATACGTCGCGGCGCTCCTCCAGCATCCGGCGCGTACGGCTGAACAAATCGTCCAGAATCCGTTTATTCTCGCGCATCCAGTCCTCCTTCGTCAACATGTCCGGATGCACGATGCCGAGCTCTGTAAGCCCGGATTCGATCATCGTCTGCACGATGCGAATCGCCTGCTCAAAGTCATTGCGCGAGCCAGTGCTTCGCCCGCCATAGAAAATCTCCTCCGCCGCTGCGCCGCCCAAAGCGATCATAATTTGCTCTTCCAGGAATGATTTCGTATACAAGTAATGCTCCTTCTGCGGATGATGCCTGACGTAACCAAGCGCTTGCCCGCGCGGACTCAGAGCTACCTGAGAAACAGCGCCCGGGCGTACAAGCTCAGCAGAGATAGCGTGTCCCAATTCATGAATCGCGACACGTTCCCGCTCTTCCTTCGTCGTTTCGCGATCCGTTTTCTCGCCCATCATGACCTTATCAATCGCCATATCAAGATGCCGCTGCCCGATGGCCGAAGCCTCGTCGCGCAACGCATAAATGGCTGCTTCATTCATGACGCTTTCCAGCTGAGCGCCGGAAAACTGGAACGACTCCTCTGCCACTTTCTCCAAATCAATGCCTTCATCCAGCGGCTTGTTCTTGGCATGAAGCTTGAGAATATGCAGACGTCCCTTTTTGTCCGGGAGGTCTACCGCAATGTGACGGTCAAATCTGCCCGGGCGCAGCAAAGCGCTGTCCAGCATTTCCTTGCGGTTAGTGGCTGCCATCAAGAAGATACGCGGTGAATCCGTTGTGTTCATGCCGTCCATTTCCGTAAGCAATTGATTCAAGGTCTGATCGTATTCCCGATGCTGGCCGCCGTCCCGCTTGCCGCCAATGACATCAATCTCGTCAATAAAAATAACTGCGCTATCCTTGTTCTCCTTCGCAGCGCGCGTGCGCGCTTCCTTGAACAGTTCCCGCACACGGCTGGCACCAACGCCGACATACATTTCCACGAATTCACTGCCTGACGCAGAGACGAACGCCGAATCGGTATAGTGCGCTGCGGCCTTGGCCAGCAAAGTCTTCCCTGTTCCGGGAGGCCCTGTAAGCAGAATGCCTTTCAAAGGGCGAATGCCCAGTTTTTGCATCTCCTCGCGCTTAATCAGAAAATCAAGAGCTTCTCTCAACTCCTGCTTCGCCCGATCCTGCCCGCCTATCTCATCAAAGGTCATATAAGAAGGCTTCTTCGGCTTGTCATGATTTTTCGACCCGACTCCTATCATTCCTCTTGCCCGCGCCATAAACACCAAGGCCCCAATAAACAAGCCAGCAAGCAAAATAGGGACTATATTCAACCCGATAAACAGCAAAAAAACCAAAACGACCGGCACGACACCAATCGCAATCTCTTTTCCCCATTTACTCATTGGGCCACACTCCCAACATGACAGGCTCCCGGGGCAGCATGATGTACTTGGCATGTTCGCCCGCCTGCAACCGCACATAAACGTATTGTTCGTCCATTTCGGTATGAACTGTCGGGTTCGGCCAAACATGCGCCCGTCCTTCCAGCACCGTCGGGATACTGCCGTACTGACGGGTAGCCATAGCTTCAGCTACATCGAACAGCGCTTGCGACCACCACTGCTCCAAATCTTCGCTAGAAGTCATATCCAGATTGAGAATAAGCTCGCGGTTCTGAAATATAGAAGGGTTTCCTTCCACTATTTGTTCTCTGATCGCCCGCAAGCTTGCATCATTGGACAAGGAAAGCGTAACACGCACGGCATCTCGCTCGACAGCAACGGCTTCCACTGCCTGAATTCCTTCAATGCCTGCAATATGATCATGAAGCGGATTCTTCAAGGCGACGCTGTGGTATGCAAACCAGCCTCCAAAAAGAACGCCGCTAGCAAGTACGACACTTATGACAATAGGCAAAAGACGCAATTTCATTTCGTCAGCGTCCCCCTCTCTATCACTCAAATATATATAATTTTATATATCCAAGTATATCATATGAGTGCGTCAGAATAAGTAAGCAATGTGTGGAAGCAATCCCATCGTCGGGGTTTCTTTACTAAGCTTCACTCTTGCATGAAGTTGATTGTTCCCTAGTGCATCCGAAGTCTCTCCCGGGTTGTGAAATGCTGCCTTCCATTATCAAAAAGAAAAAAGACCAACGGATATACCGTTAGTCCTCCTTGGCATTCAGTCCGGGATGAGGCTTAGGCGAAGTGTCGTGAGCTTCTCCCCGTCCGAAAAGCGGTAATAGTCGTAATAATGGCGCTTCCCTCTGCTTTCCCGCTTCAGGTAATAAACCTCCCACACATATTCATCCTTCCATACGCCGGGAACGATGCGAATGAGCTCGGCTTCCGGCTCGTTCTCCTGCATCATCAGACGAATCTGGTTCCTCGCCCATCCATCATCGGCCTTTTCCGCATGAAGCTCCTCTTTGCCCGCCCATACGATCCACTCGGTGCCCGCTTCGTCTGTACCGAATACGATCTGATAGGATTCCGCCCCGGAGAAGGTTTCTATTGAAGTGATTTCCGTAATGGGGGTCTGCTCTAGCGCCAGCTTTCTCGCCGCCTGCTGTTCGTCCCAGAGCGGCCTTTGAATCAAGTTATAATACCAGACGACTGCGAAGAGTATCGCGGCTGCAGCTGCGATAACGGCCGACCATACCTTCCAGCGTTCATTCATTTGCCGATCACACGTTCATAGCAAGCAGTAAATTGGTGCTTGATCTGTTCCTCATCCAACGTCAATAGCTCCCGATCTTTCACCAACTGCTTGCCATTGACCCAAACGTCCATCACATCTGAGGAATTCGCTGCATAGACGAGATGCGAAACGAAATTTGTATTCGGGTAGTAATGCAATCTCTCCGGGTTTATCGAGATAAAATCTGCTTTTTGGCCGATCTCCAAGGTCCCTACATCATCCAGCCAGATTGACCTTGCTCCATATACGGTCCCCATCCTCAAAGCTTCCATAGCAGGTACAGCCGTAGGGTCGCCCGTTGTTCCCTTATGAAGCAGGGCGGCAAGCCGCACCTCTTCCAGCAGGTCCAAATTGTTGTTGCTTGCCGAGCTATCGGTGCCGAGCGATACGAGGACGCCTGCTTGCAGCAGTTCTGGCACGCGGGCAATTCCGCTGGCCAGCTTCAGGTTGCTGCCCGGATTGTGAGAGACACGCACGTCATACTTGGCCAATATAGAGATTTCCTCATCGGTTAAATGAACGCCATGGGCAACCAGACACGGCCGACTGAACACACCCAGTTTCTCAAGGTGACGCACCGGACGCTCGCCGTACTGTTCGACATTTTGCGCCACTTCTCTCGCCGTTTCCGACATGTGAATGTGTATCGGCTGATCCAGCTCATGCGCAGCTTGCACAATGTTGGCTATAAATTCCGGAGGACAAGTGTATGGAGCATGCGGAGACATCATCGTAGTGATGCGCCCGTCTGCTTTCCCGTGCCACGCACTGACGAAGGCAGTTGCCTCATCGAGCTTCGCCCGCTGCACGTCTGGCGGCACTAGACCAATCATGCCCCTCGTCAGGCAGCCGCGCATGCCGGACTGTTCCACAACCGCAGCCACCTGGTCCATATGGTCATACATGTCGACGAAGGCGGTTGTGCCGCTTAACAGCATCTCTGCGGCAGAGAGCATCGTCCCCCACTTGACGTCCTCCGCTGTAAATTTCGCCTCGTTGGGCCACATTTTTTCCTCCAGCCATACTTGAAGAGCCAGATCATCTGCGTAGCCCCGAAGCAAGGACATTGCGGCATGGCCATGTGTATTTACAAAACCGGGCATGTAGACTCTATATGTACCGTCAATCACTGTGTCAAACTCGCCATCCGGCACGCCGCTTCCCAAATATGTGATACGATCCTCTTCCACGGCCATCGATCCCTGGAGAACACAATCGTCGCTATTCATCGTAATAAAGGTCCCATTTTTGATCAACAATTTCGCCATTTTTGCATCATGACTCCTTTCCAATCCGATCCTTTCTTAATGTAACAAATTTTGCATTGCATGTCGAATGAGGGCTGTGGTAAATTTTAAGAATGTGTAAAGATACTTGAGGAGGGATACGAATGCTCGTATTTCGGAAAAAGGACGATGTGAATTTCCTCAACCTGATGATTAAGTCCGCAGAAAACTGCGTTAAGGGCTCGCATTTGTTGAGACAAGCCTTGATGGGCGAAAAGGAGCCGTCCGCTTACCTGCAGTCCATGAAGGAACTGGAGGATGCCGGAGATTCCTACACCCATGAATTGTTCAAGGGGCTTAACCAGGTGTTTATTACGCCATTGGATCGCGAAGATATTATGGAACTGGCGGTCCGGATGGACGATGTCATGGATGGCATGGAGGCTTCTCTAGCGCGCTTCGACTACTTGAGCGTTTCCTTCAGCGATGATTACATGAAGCAGTTCTCCGAGGTGCTCGTCTCGCAGTGCGAGCATATGCTGCAAGCGTTCAAGCTGCTGAGCAAGAAAAAGTACATGCAAATACACGAGCATACTTTACATATCAACAGCCTTGAAAATGAGGGCGATCGCTTGATGCGTGAAGGCATCCGTGAAATCTTCAAAAATCCAAAAGACCCTTACCACGACTTCAAGCTGAAAGAAATCTATGAAAGGCTGGAAGAAACTACCGATGCTTGCGAAGACGTAGCTGACATCCTGGAAAGCGTGGTACTTCGCTATGCTTGAAGGTTTCAGTTTACTGGTAATCATTGTCATCATCATGGCGCTGGTATTTGACTTTACGAACGGCTGGAACGATTCAGCCAATGCAATTGCAACAGTAGTAGGCACACGGGTACTGAAGCCATTGCCTGCCGTTCTATTGGCGGCAGTGCTCAACTTGGCGGGGGCCTTCGCCTTCACCGCTGTAGCGAAGATGATCAGCCAAGGCATCGTGGATCCGCAGCATATTACCCTTTACGTCGTCGTCGCTCTCCTGGCAGGTTCAATCACCTGGAATATTCTTATGACGTTGATTGGCATGCCGATCAGCGCCTCCCATTCCTTGATTGGCGGTATTATAGGAGCCGCAGTCGCACACGGCGGGTTCGGCATCTTGATCATGAGCGGAGTACAAAAGGTATTGATTGCCATGCTGGTTTCTCCGATTATCGGTGCGGTGCTCGCTTACTTGATTATGAAGCTGCTCCTTATCATTGTAGGCGGCGTCCAGCCATCCAAGGTGAAGAAATCATTCGGCATCCTTCAGCTTGTATCCGTTTCGTGGATGGCCTTCAGCCACGGCAGCTCCGATGCCCAGAAAGCGATGGGCATCATCATGATGGCGCTGGTCGCCGGAGGAGTCGGCGGCATTACCATGGACGATCCGATTCCTTTCTGGGTCATTACATCTTGCGGTCTGGCTATTGCGTTCGGAACGGCGATCGGTGGTTGGAAAGTTATCAAGACGTTGGGAATGCGCCTTAGCAAGCTGGAGCCGATTCACGGCTTTGCTGCAGAAACTGCGGCAGCTATGATTCTGACAACCGTATCCAAAATCGGCATCCCGGTCAGCTCCACACATACGATCACCGGCGCCATTATCGGCGTAGGGATGACCGGAAGGTTAAGCTCGGTACGGTGGGGCATTGCCGGCAAAATCGTCTCGGCTTGGATCTTTACATTGCCGGGCACTGCTTTAATCGCTTTTCTGTCGTACAAGCTGTTGGTTGCTATCGGTATAGCGGGATAATGGATGCGGACGTATACGAACGATATAAGGCTGTCCAAGGATCATTTTTGAATGATACTGGGACAGCCTTATATGTATGCCGTCAAGCCTGCTACCATGACTCTGGTTCTAAGTCTGACAGCTAATCCAGATAATATGCCAGACTATGAAGCTCTGTCGTGAAATCCGCATAATGAACCCGTACTTCGGAAGGCACCTTCAGAATAGCGGGCGCAAAGTTAAGGATTGCCTCGACTCCAGCTTGCACAAAACGGTTTGCAACATTTTGCGCCTCTGAAGCAGGCACGGTTATGATCCCGACTCGCACTCCCATCTCTTGCACAACTTGCTGCAGCGCCCCGATCGGCTGCACCTCGATATTGTTGATCGTCGTGCCAATCTTGGCAGGCGAGGCGTCAAAGATGCAAACAATCTTCATGTTGTCCTGCAAATACTTGTTGTAATTGCTTAAGGCCTGACCCAAATTGCCTGCGCCAACCAAAGCAACATGGATCATTTGGTCCAGCTTCAGTATATGACGTATTTTCTCTATCAAATACCCCACATCATAGCCGATCCCCTTCTTGCCAAATTCACCGAAATAGGCCAGATCCTTGCGGATTTGCGCTGGATTGAGATCAAGCTTCTGGCCCAGCGCTTGTGAAGAGACAGTTTGTACTTCCGACAGCGCAAGCTCATTCAAGTAACGCAAGTAGATGGGCAGTCTTCTGACAACCGCTTCTGATATTTTCGGTCCTTTCATCCTTGCTCCCCCTTTTCGTCAACGAGATTGGCCGGGACCTGCTCCTCCCTATCCAACCATTGTTGAACACGCGGTACAAGCATATCCGTCTTCATATGTTCAATCTTCGGTCCTGGCAGCGAGTACAGAAAATGCTTGCCATAAAACGTATCCAGCACTCTGGTATCAAATAGAATGACAATCCCCTGATCCTGCGCGGTACGAATTAATCGTCCGAAGCCCTGCTTGAATCGGATTACCGCTTGCGGAACGGAGTAATGCATGAACGGATTTTTTTTCTGCAGCTTCAATCGTTCGCACTTGGCTTCGACCAGCGGGTGATTGGGCGGCTGGAATGGCAGGCGAACCATGGCCAGACATGTCAGCGCATCGCCGGGAATGTCCACGCCTTCCCAAAAGCTGCTTGTGCCGAGCAGCACACAGGCTTCGCTCTCCTTAAACCAGCGCGTGAGCTTGCTGCGATTATGCGTCTCCACACCTTGGCCAAGCAGCTCGATCCCGTTCCATTCCAATGGCTCCTTCAGCAGCTCGTGCGCCTGCTTCAGCATCCGATACGATGTAAACAACACTAGCATACGGCCGCGAGTGGCAACCGCTGTTTCTACAATCGTAGACGCAAGCTGACGCAGAAATGCCTCTTCCCCTTGCCCTCCGCCTTTCAGCTTCGGGAAATCCCTCGGAATACAGACCAATACCTTGCTGCGATAGTCAAATGGAGACGGGAGCACTGTCGTTTGCAGTCGGCCGCTGGCATAATCGTCTGCCAAACCTAGCTGATCTATAATATACTCGAACGACTGCTTCACAGACAATGTCGCAGAAGTAAGGATGATGCTGTCTTTTGCTTGAAAAAACAAGCTTCGCAGCTGTTCGCTCACATCGATGGGCACGGCTACCAGCTGCAGCGACTTGTAACGATATGCAGCCTGTGCTTCCAGCCAGTATACAGTCGATGAATCATTGAGCTTCATGAATTTCTTAATCGTGTCTTTCAACCTTTGCAAGTCCTTAAGTGTACCGGATATGTCCGTTAGCTGCGCTTGTATCTCCGTATCGTCCCAAGCCTCGCGAATGGTTTGCGCAAGCTTCTCCGCCTTCTTCAACAGGAGAGCAAGACGCTCCTGCAGCAGTTCGCCATTGAGCTGCAGCGTCTCCCAATCATCGGGAAGCTGATCCGCCCTCAAGCGAACGACCTGACCGGTATCCGTGGCTGCCTGGCGATTGCTCTCAATAAAGGCCTTGTACATGCTTTCACAAAGCTGGTCCCAGTGCTCCTTCGACTCGGCAACGATCGGGAACAGTGCTTCTGTCTCCTCGGCCCATTGTTCAGGATAAGCCTCCGTAGGGGCGCTGGCTGCCTCGCTGCGCAGCATTCTCGCCAATGCAGGCAGCCTGCCGTTCTGGCCATCCTTGTACAGCCAACCGAGCGTATTCAGCAGACCGAAATAGTTCGCTTGACTGCCCAAATGCTTGGCCGCCGTTTCCTCGAAATGATGGGCCTCGTCTACAATGAGCCGGGAATATGCAGGCAGAAGGCGCGAATCCGCCTGTGTATCCGTGAATAACAGGGAATGATTCGTGATGACCACATCCGCAATATTCGCCTGATGCTTCGCCCTATGGTAGAAACAACGCCGGAACCAAGGACATGCCCGGTTGAGGCAGGAATCGGCGTCGCTGGAAACGTCTGACCAGAACTCGGCGCCTTTGTTGCCGAACTGCAGTTCCTCCTCATCCCCATGATCGGTTTCTCCAAGCCAGATCACCATCTGTGAAGCTGCGACCAGATCGTCCTTGATTGCATCAAAGTCCCTATGATTAATTTTATGCTCGAATTTGCGGAGACACAAGTAATGGCTGCGGCCTTTTAGAACGGCAGCCCGGAATGGCACGGGAAAGAGCTCATTTAATAACGGAATGTCCCGCTGGCGAAGCTGTTCCTGCAAGTTGATGGTGTGCGTGCTGACGGTTACTTTTTGTTCATGCAGGATGCTGTAATGCAGCGCGGGAATCAGATAACCCAGGGATTTGCCGGTTCCGGTGCCAGCTTCAATAAGCAGATGCTTGTCCTCGGAAAGGCATTGGTACACTTCATGAATCATCTGATCCTGAGCCTCCCGCGGCTCAAACTGCGGAAAGCGCTTGACGGCTTCTTCCTTGAACTGTTCATAAAACTTGGCGAATTCCGGCTCCAGGTCGAAGGCTTCGTCTTCTTCGTCGCGCGCCGGTCTCTCCTCTGTCCATTCGGATACCCGAAGTACGAATTGCCGGAAATAGTCGGATTCCTTTTCTTCCATTTGAATCTGCTGTTCCTTCCGTGTCCGCAGCTCTCCCAGAAACCAAGCCAAATCCGCTGCCTGCGTCACTTCCGGCCTGTCAAACAAGTGGCAGAGACGCTGAATCGTCAGCAAGGGCAGGCTTTCCAGCTTGTCTAGAATCTGAAGGAATATGCGCGCTGTCACTTCTGCATCGCTGTCAGCCTGATGAGCCCGTTCGTGCTCAATCCCGAAAGCGGCGGCAACCATGGAAAGCTGCAGGCTGCCGAGTCCCGGGTACAGCATTCTCAGCAGATCCATCGTATCGAGCACAGGGCCTCCGAATGGCGCATATCCGCATTGCTCAAGGGCGCGCTGCAGAAACCCGGCATCAAATGCTGCATGATGCGCGACAAGGACGCTGCCATCCAGCAGCGGAAGAAGCTCGTTCATCACTTCCTCCAACTCGGGCGCGTCCTTTACCATATCGTCATGAATGCCTGTCAATCGTTCGATAAAGGCCGGAATCGGAATATCTGGCTTCACGAACGAGCTGTACATGCGTGAGATTGTATCGTCCTCTACAACGGCAGCGCCAACCTGGATAATCTGGTCTTCGGCTGAATTTCCGGTTGTTTCAAAATCAATGACTACAAATTTCATGAGTCCGCCTTCCATCCCTTTCCGGGCCCAGGCGGCAGATTCCCAGAGTCAGTGGGGAAATCCGGACCCCATCTGCAGGCTGCCCGTTTCTCCAGTCAGAACCTGCATATTGCGAATCGGGTCATCCAAATCGGGATCCTGCTCATGCGCCAGCATGAACAGCTCTACCGCCTTTTCCAAATTGCGTTTTTTCACTTGTATGCAGCCCATTGCATTATAGGCAACGGCTTTCAGCCTGGAATCGCCGGATAATTGAATGATAAATTGAAAATGCCTGTATGCTTCTCCGGTATCCCCATGCTGCATGTAACAAAGTGCCAAGTAAAATCTTGCCGGCAAAAAATCCGGCTGCAGACGGACTGCTTCTTCAAATTGTTCAATCGATTGTTCAAACATCAGCAGCTTTAGGAAGCCATGTCCTCTTTCATACGCTTCGCGCCATGCTTGAGAATCGCCCAGTGCCGGTGAAGGAGCATCGACTAAAGCCGTAGCCGGTTTTGGATGCAGCACACCCATTTTTTCCTCGAACAGAAGCCACTCCTCAATGCAGGTGTCGCTCATTGATTTCAGTACGGCGAGCTGATCCAGCAGCTCCTGTCTTTCGTTTCCCTTTGCTTGATCCAAGTTGGCAATTATGTGATCGAGCATCTCGTTCATTACGGCAAACATATGCTTGAACATGCACGTTTCCCTCCTTGGCATATCCGGCTGAGCGCCGAGTGAGCAGGTACATTCATTCTTTGTTACCTCGGCGACTTTCATGCATGCATTCGGAGGATGTCACATGTTACACAATGGTGGCGTGGATTTCCTCGCCGATCATTTCTTTAATACGGTTGTGCTCATCCATTAAGGCAACTTTCGGCTTGTAGGTTCTGGACTCATCGTCGCTCATGATCGCATAGGCAATAATAATGACAATATCGCCTGGCTGAACGAGTCTTGCCGCAGCGCCGTTCAAGCAAATGACGCCCGACCCGCGGGGACCGGGAATCACATAGGTTTCCAACCGGGCGCCGTTATTGTTATTGACGATCTGCACCTTCTCATTCGGCAGCAGGTCGACAGCTTCCATAAGCGCTTCGTCAATGGTGACACTGCCTACATATTGCAGATTGGCTTCCGTAACGGTAGCGCGATGAAGCTTGGATTTCATCATGGTCCGAAACATCCCGCAGCACCTCCTTTATTCAGGATCATGGTCGAACACCATATTGTCGATTAGCCGGGTATTGCCGAATTTGACAGCCAACGCGGCGATTAATGCTGTTCCTTGATGCTCGATCCATTCCATCATGCGGCTCTCGCGCGCAGGCGCTTCCAGCCGCGGAAACGTTCGCACTTCCGCATACTCGATCACTGCCAGCGGCGATTGCTGGATGGTGTCCATTAACAAGCGTTCCGCCTGCGCTACAGTCAGCTCCCGATCCTTCAAGGCTTCCCGCAAAGCTTGGAGCGCTTTGTACAAAACCGTCGCTTGGCTTCTCTCTTCCGGCGTCAAATATACGTTGCGCGAGCTCAACGCCAGGCCGTCCGCTTCACGAAGCGTAGGACAGCGCACAATCGTCGTATCCAGATTCAAATCATTCACCATCTGTGTAAGCACGGCAACCTGCTGCGCATCCTTCATGCCAAAATAGGCGCGATCCGGATCCACTATATGGAACAGCTTGCTGACAACAGTAGCTACACCGTCGAAATGACCTGGGCGGGACGCGCCGCAAAGCGCTTCCGTAATGCCGGCTACCTGCACGGTCGTCAACGGCTTATCGGGATACATTGCTCCCAGTGAAGGCAGAAAAACCGCGTCCGTGCCAACCCCCTCCGCCAACGCCAAATCCCGCTCTTCATCCCGCGGATATCGTTCGAAATCCTCTGTCGGCCCGAACTGGAGCGGATTGACAAAAATGCTCAGTACCGTATAATCGTTCTCCCGCTTCGCACGCTTGACGAGGCTGAGATGGCCGTCATGCAAATACCCCATTGTCGGAACGAGGCCAACTGTACGGGTTTTGCCCGTTCGATAGGCGCTTTGTGCTCTTAGCCATTGACGCATTTCTTCGACAGAACGGCAAATGATCATGCTTCTCCGCCTTTCCGGGGGATGCTCTTGACTTCATCCATAACGTCCGCATCCATAGGGAACACATGCGTCTCCTCCGGAAACATACGCGCTTTCACTTCCTTCACGTACTGACCGATAGCATCGCGCACTATGTCCTGCACATTCGCGTAGGGCTTGACGAAGCGGGCCTTTACCGGTGAAGCATACTGCAGCAAATCGTGATAGACTAGAACCTGTCCGTCGCAGCCTCTGCCTGCTCCGATTCCGATCGTAGGAATGGAAATTTGCTCGGTAATCCAGGCCGCCAGCGGTTCGGGAACCATCTCCAGCACAACGGCGAATGCCCCTGCTTGTTCAAGCGCCTTCGCATCCTCGACCAGCTTGATCGCTTGGTCCACACGCTTGCCCTGGACCTTGTAGCCGCCAAGCTGGTTGATCGCCTGCGGAGTCAGACCGATATGGCCCATTACCGGCACGCCTGCCTTCACGCAGGCCGATACCGCATCGCAAATTTCCGCGCCGCCCTCGAGCTTCACAGCCTTGGCCATGCCTTCTTGCATAAGCCGCGCTGCGTTGCGCAAGGTGAAATCGATGCTGCCGTGATAGCTTAGAAACGGCATATCCGCCAGCACGAAGCTGTTCTTGACAGCGCGAGTTACCGCTTTCGTATGATGAATCATATCTTCCATTGTGACCGGAATCGTCGAGTCGTATCCAAGCACGACCATGCCGAGCGAGTCGCCGACAAAGATAATATCCGCTCCGGCTTCTTCTGCCAGCTTGGCAGAAGGATAATCGTACGCGGTCACCATGGCGATCGGCTGCCCTTCCTTTTTCATCTTCCGCATGTCTCCGGTGTTGAGCATCTTGCGGTATTCCATAACAGGCTCCACTCCTTCTGTTAAGCGGATTGTGCCCATAGCTATGCCTGATAGACGAATCAAAAAAAGGCATCTTGCCATCGGAATAGTCCGAGACTGCAAGACACCTCTTCACAGCAAGATCATCTTATTCCTCATTGATCCTTCTGTCTCGGTCCCTTCGGCTCAGAGCAGAATCCATCATGATTATCGTTCGCATGTATATGCAAAATCAAACTTCGCGGCAGAGTGCAATTCCTTCCAAAGGATATCGCCTCTACCGCTATTATAGCAGATTGTGCGGATTTGTCATCCTGCCGGTGTCGATTCCGCAATATTGCTTGAGAATATCGGAACCGTTCGGCCGTCGTCGAGCCGTACGAGCAGCGCCCCTTGCTCATTTAAGCCAACGGCCATTCCTTCAACGCCGCCAACTGCGACCCGGCGCTGCAAAGATGTGCTGAGCGCCTCCCATACGGTCCGAATCGGCGCAAACCCTTCGCGCAAGTAAAGCTCGTACCAGTGCTCCATCTCTTCCAGGAAGGCCACGAGCAGGACTTCACGATCAACCGGCTCGCCGCCTGCCAGCATCAATGAGGTTGCCTTGTCCTGAAGCTCGGCCGGGAAATCGGCTTGCTCCAGGTTCACACAGATACCGATACCAGCCGCCACCGATACCAGCCGCTCTTCCTCCAGCCGCGTCTCGAGCAAGATGCCGCTAATTTTCTTGCCTGCTACCAACAGATCGTTCGGCCACTTGATGAGCGCTTCAATCTTGGTTAAGCGGCGTATGCATCTGCATAATGCAACCGCCGTTAACAATGTCAGATGAGGAGCGGAGGCAAAGGGAATATCCGGCTTCAGTATCAAACTCATCCATAGGCCTTTGCCTGGCGGGGAATGCCAACTGCGGCCCAGTCTGCCCTTTCCCGCCGTCTGTTCCTCTGCGAGAATAAGGCTCCCTTCCTCTGCTCCTTCGGACAGCCGGCGCTGAGCCTCGTTCTGCGTAGAGTCCAGCTGATCGAACAGGAATAGCGGGCGGCCCAGCTTGTTCGTCTTCAGCTTCGCCAGAATGGACGAGGCCTGCAGCTTGTCCGGCTTGCCCGCAAGCTTGTAACCGACGCGGGGCACTGCATCGAACACATACCCTTCCTCGCGAAGACGATTGATTTGTTTCCACACGGCTGAACGGCTGACGCCCAGCGTGCGGCTGATCTCCTCTCCCGACAAATATTGGTCGGGTCGGGATGCGAACAATTCCAGCAAGCGGTTCATCGTATCTCCTCCTTATCCGCCAGCTCCCGCATGTACATTTGCGCTGCATAGCGCAGTGCGTCCGGATCATTCTGGACCTCGCCCATTGCGCATTGCAACAGCAGCCACTGCTGCACATGGCTGATCCAAGGACCCGGCTTGCGGCCAAGCGTTCTTCCGATTGCCACCAGATCGCTTCCGTCCAGCTTTAATTCAGAGGCCTGCGTCGCCTCCATCTGTGCCAGCCATTTCTCTGCATGATGGATATACGCTTCGCACTGCTCTGAGCTCAAGCCTATTGCTTGAAGCACTCTTGATGAGTTTTGGAAGGTCCGCGCCAATGCCAGCCAACGCAAAGCGGCTTCCCGGCCATTGTCCAACACGGCCTCTACCCATCGCTGCCGTGAAGCCAGCCCATCGGCCAATCGTGCATGTACCAGCAGCGCAGCGCGCATTCGCTTCTGCACCGTATTGCTGTAGCGGAGCGCGCGCGACCACTGTGCAGTCGCGTCCGGACGAAGACCGGCAGCGAGCAGCCATAGCAAGGTGCGCTGTTCAGCATCGCTCAGCAACTGGAAATCGGCGGAAGCCAGCTGTGCAACCGCTTCCCCCCACGCCTGATGCGGAATAGGCCCTGATTCAGCCCAATGAAGTGGAAGCTTGGCTTCATACAGCAAGCCGAGCCCCCTGTATGGATCAGCGCCATCCATAATTCGGGCGAGTTCCGCGCCGACCCGCTCCATCGCAACATGCTTGAGCAAATGACGATGCTCCAGCAGTGCTTGCCAAGTGCCGCTTTCGATCTGAAGACTATACTCGGCAGCGAACCGAACACAGCGCATCATGCGCAGCGCGTCTTCCTGAAACCGGATAGCCGGTTCCCCTACACAGCGCAGCCTCCCTTGCTCCAGATCTCGGCGTCCGCCGAACGGATCGATCCATTCTCCATCAGGCCCTGCAGCCATCGCATTCATCGTGAAATCCCGACGCTGCAAATCTTCCTCCAGCGCGCCTACAAATTCCACTTGATCCGGCCGTCGATAGTCGCTGTACCCGGTTTCCTTGCGGAAGGTCGTCACTTCGTAGGAAAAGCCGCCGCTCAAAACCGTCACCGTGCCATGCTGCAAGCCGGTCGGGACAGTCTTGGAGAAGGTGTCCATCACGACTTCCGGCGCTGCAGCTGTCGCTATATCCACATCCTTCACCGGTCTGCCAAGCCATTTGTCGCGCACATATCCGCCCACAAAAAAAGCGGGGAACCCGCGTTCCCTCAGTGCATGTACCACTTTGGCCGCTTCCCGCTCCATTGCATTCAAGCCTTTGTCACCTCAATGGGATGCCAATTTCGATTGAGCACCCGATAATAAATTTTCTCGTAGTCGTCCGTAATCCGGTCATTGCAGAATTCCGTCCTTGCCCGGTGCAAGCATGCATCACGAAAATCTCGGTACATCGCAGGGTCGGACAGCAGCTTCACGGCAAATCCGGCCATCGCCTCTGTATTTCCGATCTCGGCCAAAAATCCGGTCTCCCCGTGGCGAACCAGCTCGGGAATGCCTCCCGCATTGCTGCCAATTGTCGGCACGCCGCAGGCCATCGCCTCCAATGCTACGAGCCCGAAGCTTTCCTTTTCCGACGGCAGCAGCAGCAGATCGGCCATGGAGATCACCTGCGCCACGTCATTCTGCTTGCCGAGAAAAATGACGCGATCCGCGATGCCAAGCTCCTTCACCTTGCACTGCACCTTCGGCAGTTCAGGTCCTTCGCCGACAAAGATAAGCTTAGAAGGCGTACTTTTGTTCACCTTGTGGAACACATCCACGACATCCAGCACTCGTTTAACGGGGCGGAAATTGGAGATATGCATCAGGATCTTCTCGCCGGGGGCAGCAAACTCCGAGCGGTACATCGAGCAGTCGCGCGGATAGTACACCCGCTTGTCGACGAAATTGTACGCCAGATCAATCGGCCTCTCAATATGCAAAGCCGTTCGAGTCTCCTTGATCAGATCTTCCGATACCGCTGTGACAGCGTCGCTTTGATTGATCGCCATGCGGATCAGATCGTTCAGCGACTCCTCTTGCGCCAGAATTGTTATATCTGTACCGTGCAGCGTTGTAACAACCTTCAGATGCTCCCCAACCATTTGCTTGGCAAGCAGCGCGCACACGGCATGCGGCAACGCATAGTGCACATGCAGCAGGTCGAGCTCCTGCATCTTGGCAACCTGGGCCAGCTTGCTGGCGAGAGATAAATCGTAGGGCGGATATTTGAACACATAGTAGTCGCTTACTTCTACTTCGTGATAAAAAATGTTTTTCTGATACTTTCCAAGGCGAAATGGCATGCTGTGCGTGATGAAGTGCACCTGATGGCCCCGTTCAGCAAGAATTTTGCCAAGCTCTGTTGCCACTACGCCCGAACCGCCCAAGGTCGGATAACAAGTAATGCCAATCTTCAGCCGGTCCCCCATGCTGGTCCCTCCCAATAAAATTACAAGGTATCTAGTACTAGCGGAATTCGCGTAACGAATCCCTCCGCGTACCCGATGGAATGCGATTGCCCCAGGGCTTTGTCGCGTGCTTCCACTCTTTCGACGTACCCCCGGTTCAATGGCGTTTCTACATAATCCGCATCCTCCGACGGTGCGGTAAACTGGCTGCGATAAGCTTTCAGCGCATTCAGTTTGGCCGGATAAACCGCACTCACATCCACGATGAAATCCGGTTTGGCTATATCGTTAATAAAGTAAAAATATAACGAATTCGCCGTCCACGCAGCCTGTTCCGGCATATATCTCCGCAGTTTGGCGTTGAACACCGCCTCCTGCACCAGCTTGCTGCATTGCACATGGTCGGGATGGCGGTCCTCCCAATACGGCGCGAGTACGGTTTGCGGCTTATAGAAGCGAATCGTCCGCACCAGCTTCGCAATCTGATCAGCAGCACCGGTCAATCCCCTGTCCGGAAGCTCCAAATTATCCCGCACAGCCAAGCCAAGTATCGCAGATGCCTCAACCGCTTCCTGCAAACGAATCTCCACCGTCCCGTTCGAGGACATCTCCGCACGGGTCAGGTCTACAATCCCTACCCGCTTGCCCTGCTCAACCAGTTTGCGAATCGTACCGCCCATCCCGATCTCTGCATCATCGGGATGAGCGCCAAATATCAGAACATCCAATGCTTGTGACATTATACGGCCCCCGGTTTGTATTTATGTACCAATTCCCGCCAAGCGAAATCGCCCCGCTCGATCGCCTTCACAAGCAGCTCGCCTGTCGCAATATTGGTCGCCACCGGTATCCCCTGTACATCCGCAAGCCTCAAAAGAGCTATAATATCGGGCTCGTGCGGCTGAGCCATCAGAGGATCGCGCAAAAAGACGATCAAATCCATCTCATTCGTCGCTACGAGCGCGCCGATTTGCTGATCGCCGCCGAGCGGCCCGGACATGAATCGCGTGATAGTCAACTTAGTCTGCTCCATAATGCGCTGACCGGTTGTACCTGTCGCATACAGCCGGTGCTGTGCAAATACGTGTTCATAGGCAATGGCGAAATTCACCATTTCTTCTTTCTTCCGATCATGCGCGATCAATGCAATGTTCAACATGCTGCTCCTTCCTCCTCTCCCGCTAGGACCGTCAGACTCAATCGATGAAATGCTCAAAGCCGTATACGATGCCCGTCAAATCCAACACTTTCTTGACGGCCACATTGACGCCAGGCATGTAGCCGGCGCGCTCATAAGAATCGTGACGAATCTTGAGAGTTTGGCCATGTCCGCCAAAAATAACCTCCTGCTGGGCGAACACACCCGGAAGCCGTACGCTATGGATACGAAAGCCGTTATAGTAGCCGCCGCGCGAGCCTTCGATCGTTTCATGCTCATTCGGGTTGCCTTGCTTATGCTCCTTGCGCACCTCCGAAATCAGTTCGGCTGTTTTGACCGCCGTGCCGGACGGGGCGTCCAGCTTCTGGTCGCCGTGGTATTCGATAATCTCCACATCCGGCATATACTTGGACGCCATTGCGGCAAATTTCATCATTAATATGGCGCCAATCGAGAAGTTAGGAGCAATGATTCCGCCGATGCCTTTGTCCCGGCAAAGCTTGTCCAATGCTTCAATATCCTCCGGCGCAAACCCGGTCGTGCCGACAACCGGCCTAACGCCGGCCCGAATGGCTGTCGTAATATTGTTCATGACCGCTTGGGGTGTAGTGAAATCGACCAGTACTTGTGCGCCCGACTCCATGAGCGCCAGCTCCAAATCTGTCTGCACGGCTACGCCGCATGGCTCTGCGCCTGCAAGAATGCCGGCGTCCTGTGCCTCCCTGGCGTCAATGGCCGCTACGAGCTGAAGCTCCGGGTCGGCCAGCACCATCTTCACAACTTCCTTGCCCATGCGGCCGCCTGCTCCGGATACGGCAACCTTTATCGGATTGTTTTCCATATCTTGTAGTCCTCCTGTTTTGCTTATCCTTTGTCATGAAATGTACGATGCAGGTTCTGCGAATACTTGATCAATAGCTCCTTGGCGCTGTCTAAATGGGGATTGAGTTTCAAGGCTTCCTTAATACTGGATACCGCATGCTCGAATTCGCCCAAATCGGCATAAGCCATGCCCATTAGCAAATACGCCTCCACCGCCAACGGATCAAGCTGAACGGCTTGCTTGAGATAGCCGATTGCAGTGAAAGCTTGGGATTTTCCTCTTGCCATGCATGCTTCAGCCTGTCTGATGCAATCCAGTGATTCAAGATGCTCCAGATGATATTTATACGTTTTTTGCGTATGGTCCAACCAGTGCGCTCTGCGCGCTGCTTGCAGCGCCGCATCCAGCTTGCCGCTTCGCGCGAACGTAATGGAAAGTTTGTGGTGATATTCCGCATTCATCGGATCCTGGCGAATGGCTTCCTCGAAAAATTGAATCGCCTGTTCAAAATCGTGATGCAGGATAGATTCATACGCTTTTTGGATATTGCGATTGCGTTCCATACGCTGTCCAACCTCCCTCCAAACGATAAAAAGGTGTTGGTACAGCATATGAGACGACTTATTGATCGGTGTTCACTTTGGTCCACCTGTCCGCATCGCGGGTTTGGAATTTCTCCATGACCTTATTGTGCGCTTCCGTCAAATCAATCCCTAACGAATTGGCAAAACAGATCGTAATAAACAAAATATCGCCGAGCTCCAGCTCAATCGAGCCTTCGCCTTCGGATGCCTTCTTCGGTTTTTCGCCATAATGATGGTTGATCTCCCTGGCGAGCTCGCCTACTTCCTCGGCCATGCGCGCCACAAGCGCAAGCGGACTGAAATAGCCCTCCTTGAACTGGGATATGTACGCATCCACTTCCTTTTGCATGTCTTGCAACGATTTCTCCGCCATATTTGCATGACCTCCTTTGTACTCGCGGAGGACAGCGCCTTTAAAACAGGCCATAGTCTGTCGCCAGCATACCTACTCTCCATGTTAAACGAAAGCGTTGTGGAAAACAAATGCTTTTTGCAGGCGCGGCGCATGCCGCTTTTTCGCCTCCGCAGCCCGAATAGGATGTAAACGTATAGGAAAGGAGCAGAATTCGAAAAATGAGGAGACAGAAGGGAGCTGTCAGCCTGTGAATCACCCTACCGTTGTTCGCAATTTGAGAATATGGCTGCCGATGCTTGCCGGTACAGCCATCTATGCCTTCGGCATTCATTTCTTCTTAATTCCGAATCAGTTCATGGAAGGAGGACTCACGGGAATTGCCCTGCTGCTGAACTACACCTTGGACATACCGCCATCCTATACGACGCTCATTCTGAACATTCCTCTCTTTTATGTGGGGTGGCGGTATTTCGGCGGCAGAACCATGCTCTATACAGTTGTCTGCACGATTGCGCTGTCGGTCTTCCTGTGGCTGATGGAGAGATGTATACGCCTGGGATGGATTGTCCCATTTCAGACGGAACATGACTTCTTTCTGGCTACCTTGTACGCAGGCGTTACCATTGGGACAGGTCTGGGCCTCGTCTTTCGTTTCGGCGGCACAACCGGCGGCGTTGATATTATTGCCCGCATCGTCAACAAGAAGCGCGGTCTCAGCATGGGGCAGATCATCCTGATGATCGACGTGCTTGTCATCGGCTCTTCCTACTTTTATATTGCAGGCGAGATGATCCTTTATACTTTGGTCATGGTGTTCATCTCCTCGCGCATCATTGACTTTATTCAGGAAGGGGCTTATGCGGCCAAGGCCTTTACGATCATTACCGATCACCCCGAAGAGATCAGCAAGAAGATCGGGCAAGAGCTTGACCGGGGCGCCACGCTGTTCCATGCGAAAGGCAGTTATACGAAGCAGGCCAAGGAGGTGGTCTACTGCGTCGTATATCGCAACGAAGTGCGCCGCATGCGCATACTCGTACGGGCCATTGATCCCCGCGCTTTCATGATCGTGCATGATGTGCAGGATGTGATGGGCGAAGGCTTCAAACCGGAATGATCTAGCGGATATATATCAAAGAAAAAAACAGAGTCACCCTTCCGGGCAACCCTGCTGTTTATCTAGTCACACCTGGCTTTTTGCTCGTGATGCAGAGCCTAGCTGCGCGAATGCTGTCATTCCCGGTCTGTATTCTGTCTCACGGCCGGCGGCCGTTCCTTCTCATAGCGATAGCGCCGGTATCCGACGAAAGTCAGAACCGTAATAATAAACGAACCAATCGCCGCCCCCCAGTACAAGACGGGATTAATCGGCAGTGAAGGCGAATATACAGGCATGTCAGCCGAGGAAGCTTCGCGGCCGAACAGCTCGCGCAGCAGCTGCCGCAGATCCTTGTCCACAGCAACGATCTCGTCGTAGGCGGGCGTATTGCGGTCCACACGGGCTTGCAAGAAGACGAGCATCGAGTCCGCCTTTGCGATCATCTGGGGGGAATGGGTGATGGCCAAACTCGGCTTGATCATCTCGTAGCGGCCCGCAAACTCCTCATAAGCGGAACGCAGCGCCTGTTCATGATGTTCTTCTGCCGCTTGGTGCATCAGCCTGGCGTTGTCTTCCATCGGCTTGTAGTAAGCTTTCCACATGGCATGTTTGGGCTGGGACAACGCATCAAAGAGCAACCGGATTTTCGCTGCCTCACGCAAACCTTTTTGCGGATCGAATTGAGCCGCATTGAACGTTCTCCTTGCTTCCCCCAGCGCGACATAGACGGCCTCCATCCCTTCTGCCGGTATCACCCCGTCCAGCGACAGGGCGGGAAATTGACGGGCAATACTCTCAAGCTGAACGCGTGCTTGTACAGGATCGTCCGCTTTCATTGCCTGATACAGCTTTTCCGATGACTGGCTTAGCTGCTGAAGCGCCAGCCTGGTGTCTTCCGGCAGTTCCTGTACCCGTATAGAAGGCAACGCTTCCCCTGCCGAACATCCCCCCAGCAGCAAAATAATCCATAAACATGCCGTTAAAGGAAATAACCATTGCAGCTGCGGCTTCAAGCGTATTGTGGATTGCACATGTAACAAAAAGGACACCTCCCCTGGCATGTACCTGTTATCATCCTATGGGGGGATGTCCAACTTTAGACCGTTTTTTCTATTTTCCGCTTTTGACTGTCGGTGATCGCCATTTTAGTACGGCTGCGGTTGCTACGCCAGCCAAGCCAAGCAGTACGGTGAACCAGCCGATCGCAGTCAAATCATCATGCAGCACCCTCGGCAAGTACGGGAAAATCCCCGCAATGTAGTCCATGCCATCGTTCCAGAGCGACCAGATCGTAACGAGGAGCAGTGATGGCCATCGATATGTAAAATACCTTGCATAAAGCAGCGCCTCCACTACCATGCCGAGATGGGAAACAATCAGCATATAATGCTGCCAATTCAATATATCGCCCTGCAAGCCGCCCGCCACGATCATAGTGACGGCCCAAATGCCATACTTAAACAAAGTCACGACGGCAAATGCCTCGATAAACGCCCACACTGCGCCGCTGGCAGATGTTCTTACAGCTGGCGGCCACCATAGCAAACCAATCAAGGCCAGCGTCAGAAACAAGCTTGCTGTAGGACTGTCAGGCACAAAAGGCAAGTACCAGACGGGCTTGTTCGCCGCAACCTCCGCAAGCTGTTTGCTGTACCATATGTAGCCGTAAATAGTCCCTCCTCCATTGATGAGAATCAGAAGCAGCAAACTGCGAGGGTTCAGCAGCCACTCCTTTCTCCAAAACCGCATCCAATTTGGCAGCATTTCCAGCCCCCCATTTTATTTACGCATATTAGCGAAACGAACCCTCAATGCCGATACCTGTTACACGAGGGGCTCATCCTTCTTTATACGAAAAAGTCTATGTTCTTCGGACGCCCGAGCCTTTTGATATCGGGGAACAGGAGCTTAGGTTATGAAAAAAACCTGATCGTTATAGATCAGGTTTTTTTCCCTATTGCCTGTTCGGCCTTATTAGCCTTCTTCAACCTCGGCACCGGCGTCGCTCTTCTGTCTGGCAAGCCAGTCGGCCAACAGATCAATGTCTGCATCAGTCAAGCCTTGATCAAGGTTTTGTTGATATTGGGCGGGCATAGTCCCGATGCCCCCTTCAATAATGGCGAGCAATTCTTCCTTCGAATACTTGTCGCCAATCCCTCGCAGTGTCGGCAATTGAGGCGGCATGCCCTTCAGCTCGTCTCCGTGACAAGTCATACAAGTCGACCGCTGATAAATCTGGAAGCCCTCGTCGTCCTTGTCAACAATCGCAGCGAGCTCCGGTTCTTGACCTGGCGTCGGTGCCGGGCGGCCGGCTTCAATCGCGGCAAGCAGTTCATCATGACGCTTGATATGCTCGGGAATGATACCGTTCACTTCCAACTCATGCTGGTAATGCTGCCAAGAAACAACTGTCAGGTAGCCAACGGCAATAATAGAAAGCAGCATCAGCGAAGATGCGATCGGACGGCGGTAGAAGCGGCGTTCTTTCCCAGTATCCAGGAAAGGGGCCAGCAACAGACCGCCGAAAGCAAGCCCCGGAATGACCAGGGTGCCAAGCAGGATGAAGCTGTCTGCCGCATACGGATATTTCAAGAGCTGATACAGGAAAAGGAAATACCAGTCCGGCATAGGAATAAAGGAAGTATTCGTCGGATCTGCCGGATAGCCTAACGGCGATGGATGCGAAATAACGAGCATCATGTAACCGACCATGACGACCGCGCCAACCATCCATTCCTTCAGCAGAAAGTTCGGAACGAAAGCTTCCGATTTCCCCGGATATGCGGAATAATCGCGTGGGATATTATTTTTCTCGTACTTGCGTACGCGCGAGTCGCCAACATAGACGACTTTTTCATTCGGATCATGCGGTTGGTGAGCCAAGCTTTGCTCCTCCTTTCATTGTGCAATGTTGTCTTTAGAGTGGTCCGGATATGCCTTGCTTGCGAATCATGAAGAAATGCGCGCCAAGCAATGCCAGCAATGCTCCGGGCAGGAAAAAGACATGGAGCGCAAAGAAACGGGTGAGCGTCTGCGCGCCGACAATGTCGCCGCCTTGCAGGAATGTCGCTATGTACTCCCCTGCGTAAGGCACGGACGCGGCAATCTGAATGCCGACCTTCGTTGCATAATAAGCCTTGTTATCCCAAGGAAGCAGGTACCCGGTGAACCCCAGACCCAGCATGACGAAGAAAATCAGCATGCCGACGACCCAGTTCATCTCGCGCGGCGCCTTGTACGACCCTGTAAAGAATACGCGCAGCGTATGCAGGAACATCATGACGATAACCAAGCTTGCTCCCCAATGGTGCATGCCGCGTACAATCACGCCGAATGCTACCTTGTGCTGCAAATAATCAACACTCTTGTACGCATTGACGATGTCGGGCACGAAGTACATCGTCAGGAACATACCCGACAAAATTTGAATGACTGTGATGAAAAACGTCAGGCCGCCGAAGCAGTACACGAACGCGGAAAAATGATGGGCCGGATTTACGTGCTCAGGCACTTCATGATCCGCCACATCTCTCCACATCGGCGTAATGTCCAGACGTTCATCGATCCAGTTATAAACACTTTTCAGCATCTGTAACTAACGCCTCCTCCTGTTACACTCGTTCGTTCGCGTGAATACCGCCCAGGTAAACCCAGCCGTTGTCCACCTTTACTTCATATTGGTCAAGCGGCGCCGGAGCGATGGCGAGTGCCTCCCCATCCTTCGTATAATGAGCGCCATGGCATGGACAAAAGTATTGATCCGGATAATCTCCGCTTCCGTTCCAGTTCACCGTACAGCCCAAGTGCTTGCAGACCGGTGACAAGGCGAAGATATTTCCATTCTCATCCCTGGAGATCCATGCTTCCATAGTTGGATCGCTTTCGTACCATCCGTCTATCTGATGGACAGTAAACCTGAAAGACTGAGGCACTTCCGTAATTTCTTCAACCTGCGCCACTTTGACAAAATCTGATCCTTCTTTTCTCTGCAACAGTGGATCAACCGCAAAACGCAGATTAAAAATCAATGGCACGCCGACCATGAATGCCCCGGTACCTCCGAGGGTATAAGAAAGAAATTGACGGCGGGACATTTCGCGACGGGCTCTCTTCGGATGTTGTCCCGACTCGTGCGCCTCTTGGTTGTGTTCTTCTCTCATTGCGTGTGTACCCCCTTTACGAACCGTGGTCATTAACATAAATATAATAGCTTAGGACATGGGGAGCGTCAAGAATACCTCTGCGTGAAATCAGCCTGCCCGGCCGCCCACTTCGCAAAATGTTGCGAATTTGTCACAACTCATGAATTGTAACGCAGTGTATATCTTGGTTGCCTTAGCATTCGTCCTCTGGTAGCTTTTTATTCCACATTTCCCTGACTTTCTCCTGCACGGTTCCCGACAAATCATTTCCCGATTCGTCCACATTCGCGTCTATGTGCAAATCTACTGCACCGCAGCGGATATGCTTTGGCCACGGCATCGCGGACATGACCATGACATAGCGGAACTGCTCCTGCTTGAGCTGACGGCTGAGCTCGTCCACAGCGGCCGCGGTTTGCTCCCAATCGCTCATTCTGTAATGCATAGCCGGATACGTCACGATCCTTCCCTTGAAGGGCTGTTCCACCAAGTCCAACCAATCCCTCAGTCGCTCCAAGCCCTCAACAGCCTGCCACGGCGCTTCTGCCCCGCTCAGTCCCGTTACCGGAATGACACATGTATCGAGATACGGCTTCAGTTCATTCCATTGCTGTTCATCCAAATCGCTAAACTTCATTGCTCGCTGCATCCCCTTTGTTCATTAAGTACTCGGCGCGAGCGCCGATCTGCCTCGCGCTATCATCTTTAAGGTACTGCTGTTATGAGCGTAGCATGTTCCAAGTCATATGAAAAGCTGCCGAATGAATTCGGCAGCTTGACTCGCACCAGGGGCGGTATCCCGGTTTATCAGCTTATTGTTCATCTGGTCACTTACTGATTCTGCAGTGCCCGCAAATCATCTGTTAGCTTCAAGAAAGTTGCTTCGTCCCCGTATTGGAGCGCCTCGTCGATCGCTTCATAAAGCTGTCTCAGCCGAAACTCGCGAAGCGCCTGATCCAATACCATTTCTGCGTGCAGGCTCAGCAGAGCGTCATAGATCATACTCATCTTTTCCATCAGCGTATCCCTCCTAGTTAAAAACGAAGTGATCCGCATCGAACGAATCAGAAAAGCGAATACTCTCTCCCTTTCTGCACATAGCTTTCCATTGTCCGACGCATGCGGAGCAGATCTTTTTCGTTCAATTCCCTAACCGCCTTTGCCGGGGTGCCAAGAGCGAGTGTGTAGGGCGGAATTTTGGTATTCTCAGTGACGAGCGCACCGGCCCCTATTAAAGCATATTCTCCGATTTCCGCGCCGTTCAGGACGATGGCCCCCATGCCGATTAATGTGCCTTTACCTATCGTGCAGCCATGAATGATGGCCCCGTGGCCGACAGACACTTCCTCGGCAACCAGCAGCGGCTGATCGGTGTTTACATGTCCGACGCAGCCGTCCTGAATGTTCGATCTTGCGCCAATTCGTATCGGCGCCAAGTCCGCTCGCAGTACCGTATTGAACCAAATGGACGCCTGTTCCCCGATTGTCAGGTCGCCAATCAGCTGAACACCTTCAGCAACATACACGTCTTTCCCAACTTGAGGAGATTTTCCCCCGTATGCCATCCGCAACATGGACACACTCCCTCCCGAATTTGGGGTGATTGTATCAACCGTGCAACGGCTTGTCAATGCCTGCAGCGAGACCTGTGCGCATGCGCTCGCTCATCACGGCATCTCCTTCCTCCATGACGGGAACCGGACCTTCCATCGGGATAGCCTCCTCATCGGCGACGAATGTGCCGCTGATTAAGCGATCCCCCAACGCCGTTGTTTGGACGACCAACCCGGCCTGGGCATGCTCGCCAATGCGCACAAGTCCGAGATGCATCAGCATCTGCAAAATTCGATGCTCCAGAATGGAATCGGGGGTGTCGTAGTAGAATGGCTGTATGAATGGCCCCAGCACCTGTCTGAGCGATTGGACCGTAACCCATTCTCCGGCGAGTCTGCGTATCCACTGGACGTGCGCATTCAAATTGCGCACAGGTGTCTGATAAAGCTTCAACCAAAACTTGTACAGAGCAAGCGGACTCTCCCTCGTGCCTTCGGAAATCCTCCTCTCTCCATGTTCGCGCAAGCGAAGCCTTCCTTCATGTTCTTCTATGTATTGGTGATAGTAGCAGTAATCATAGAGAAGCGAGAAACGATTCGGATAATCGCGGAAGCGCCTTCCGTAGCCGAAGCGCCAGCCGCCCTTGGACACCGGCTCTTCCTGAACAGACAATGCATCCATTAGCGGCTGCAAATGGCGTTTGTATATAACTCCATCCTGCGTCAAGGTAATGTCCTGCTGGCGGACGAACCGGAGAAAGCGCTGCACATCTTCCGCCAACAGCTGCTGCTCTTCTCTGTACATTTCGGGTTCCGATGCATACCTGACCTCCTGCCTCAGTCGTACAGTCAGCAGATCTGCCATTCGTCGCTTCAAGTCATTCGGAATTTGAAACAGAAACTTGGTTTGGTGCGAATGTCCGTTGAACAGCCATCCCCGCTGTTTGAAGCGAAGGATCGTCTGCCGTGGCGACCAGTTCTGATCCTCCTCCGCATAATCAAATCTCGCCTGCCTGGCTTTTGCCGTCAATTCCTCCAGGCTGTAAGCTTCACGCTGATCGAACAGGAGTGCATGGATAAAGCGCAAATCCTCCAGTTCCAGACTGCCAATCGATTTTTCGAAGATTTCCCGGTGATTCAGTGTATTCAGAATGGACTGGATCATGTCCCGCTTGGAATGTGTGTCGCAGGGGCATTCATAATGTTTGGCAATCGTGCTAAGCTGCTTCACGTCGGCGTAACTGAGCATATCCGCTAAATTCATAGGGTTACCTCCGAATCGTTTCGCTATTCTTAGCACCATTATCGGCTTTGGCTCATGCTTTTATTCCTGCTTGCCCCATTTCATCGAAAAAAATACAGTCTATTCAAAAGCAATCGGATAGGAGGCTACTCATTAGTTGAGTATCTACATGATGAGATTCGGGCAGTATTGGACTTTGCTTTGTGTTGCAAGCTCGTCCGTCTCATCATGCCTTCTATGTGATTTCTGTTCGTCAGACCGAGGGTTTGCCTCTGGCTTCCTTCAGATTCGGCCTCGCGACCGACACCCTTGCCTTCAGCTAACAGTTCCTACTGCCAAGCCTGTAGCGGACTTTCACCGCCTAGTTACCGCCCATGCCGGGCGCACAACGAAAAACGCCTCAGCGAATGTCTCTCTTCGCCGGGGCGTTTTGTATGTCTGCGTATAGGCAAATCACACGCGAACTCTCGAGAGCCAGTTCATGATGAGCAAGGCGCTGATCAAGCCAAGCAGAGAAAAGGCAACGTAGTAATTCGGGTCTTTGGGGACAGCTTCCATTCGGATGGCCGTCGGTTCGCTGATGCTGGCTACGAGCAGCTTGATCGAGTCGGATTGCCGGCCTGCCGCAACCGATCCGTCATCTGCCTCGATTATAGCGGTAGCTGGTGCCTTGAGTCCGTACAGCACAACCTCCTCGGCACTTTCCGTATCGAAGACCGATGCGAAGAAACTTACGATAAACAGCGCCAGGCAAAACGCAATGATTCCGTTCAAATTTCGTCGCAAACGCGCAGACCAGCGATAAGAACGCTCGTTTACAGGCATGCGCCACGACTCGTCCTGATAGATGCGATCCATAACGGATAAGGACAAGGCTGTTTCTTGCTTCCTGGCAATGGCCTCATGCTCGCGGGACGCGATTTGAATCAAATCGCGGCTTTCCCGCCAAATCTCAAATTCTGCCCGGCAAGAATCGCACTTCGCCAGATGCTGATCGATCTGCTGACGGAGCGGATCTTGAGCAAGGAGATCCCAATATATACCTAGTGATTTTTGCGCTTCCAAGCACTTCATCGTTGATTCATCCCTTCAACTTCGCCGAATATCGGTTCAAGCAGATAAGGCTCGAGCTGAGATTTCACACTAGCCCTTGCCCGAAACAGCAGCGATTTCACCGAACTGACCGTCTGCCCAAGAATATTCGCAATCTCCTGGTAATCCAATTGCTCATATTCCCGCAAAATGAGCGCCGAACGCTGCTTCTCGGGCAGGTTGTTGATAGCCTTGCGCACCATGACAACCTTCTCGTTACGGAGCGCTGTGGCCTCCGGCAACGTATCAGCCGGAGCTAACGGCGTATATCCGCTGTCTTCCAATGATACTTTATAGCTTTTCTGCTTCCGCAGCTCGCTTAACACCGTATTTCTTGCAATCGTATACAGCCATGTTGAAAAGGAAGCCTCCGCTTCGCGAAAGGAATTCAGGCTGCGATACGCCTTGTAGAACGTTTCCTGGCACAAATCTTCCGCAACCATCTCCATGCCCGCGCTTTTCAGCATGTGATAGATAAAGGCGAGGATCTTGCGCTCGTAACGATCGATTAGTTTCGCATAAGATTGCACATTTCCATCTTTGATCTCGCGTATGAGTTGGGAATCGGTCATTACAAGCTATCCTCCCTTGCAAGCCGCCCTCTCTATCGGAAATGTTACCCTATTGTACCCGTTCCGTATAAGAAAGTTGCGGCGAACCGAAAAAAATCTAGGATCAAGTAAATATTCTTTGTCCAGCGACAAATTCCTGCTCCAACCGACAGGACACAGGACAAGTGAAATACCACCCGCAATTCAAAATATTACCATGAGCGAGCGGTTTCGACTAGCCCTTCTTTTTATATAGACGCAACAAATACGAAAAAAGTTGAGGGAATCAAAAAAAGTGAACGCTTTCAAAACAAAAAAAATCCACCTTATCAAATATAAGGTGGCTGCACATAGTGCTAGTAAATTTCGGATAGGAGTGGAGAGAAACCATACTGTACTTTTATTATATGAATCCGTTTTCATTTTGTCAACACTATAAAAGAAATTTCTTCATTTATTTTGAAAAAAACTTAGAAATGCAGCGAATACCCCAGTTCTTTCAGCACTTCAACAGCCCGATCCAGCTGTTCTTCCTCCCGGAAGGACAACCGCATCACTCCCGGTACGTCAAGGCGACTCTCCATAATTTGGATGTTGCTCAAGTTGATCTGGCGGCTGCCCAGCTGGCCGGCAATTTCACCAACTACGCCGGGATGATCCGGGACATCCACATATACATCAAAGGTAGAGTGAATGACTCCCTTGCGCCGCTCCGGCAGAGCGTTCCGAAAGCTCCCCGCCTTCATGAACTCCGACTCTATTCCAGCGCCGTCCTCCTTGTTCAGCATGTCGATGAACCCGTCCATTCTCTCCTTCCAATCCTCAAGCAGGCGAAGCACAACGGAGCGGTTGTTAAGCAAGATGTCGCGCCAAATAATCGGGTCGCTCGATGCAATGCGCGTGATGTCCCGAAAGCCTCCAGCTGCTAGACGCTCATAGAGGTCATTCTCCTCGTTGTAATCTGCAACCTGATTGACAAGCGCCACGGCAATGACATGAGGAAGATGACTGACTGCGCCCACGATATCATCATGCTGAGCTGGCGCCATCTTGACAATATGGGCGCGGGTGTGGGCAAGCAGCTGCTCCAAGCGCTCCACTTCTAGGGCAGGCGTCGATTCGTCCGGTGTAAGCACATAGAACGCATTCTCGAACAGGTGCGATGTTGCGGCCTCGACGCCCGACTGCTCCTTGCCTGCCATCGGATGTCCCCCGATGAAATGCACATTCTCCCAATGCAGCGACTTGGCAGCATCCATCACCGTTCTTTTTGTACTGCCTACATCGCTGATGATGCATCCCGGCTTTAGCCGCATGCCGTTCAATTTTTGAAGATAGTCTTCCAGACAGCCGACCGGCACACAGAGAAAGATAAAATCGGCATCTCGCGCAGCTTCCTCCATCGATGTCGTCGCCTCATCCACCACACCGCGCTTCAAATATTTGTCCACAGATGCCGGATTATTCGAATGGCCTGCCACCCGGAGGCCCGGCTTGCCCTTCAAGCACAAGGCAAGCGAGCCGCCGATCAGGCCGACGCCAAAAATGGCTACTTTTGTCACTCTCTCAACCTCCTATGCGCTAACGGTTTTCAACACGTCCTCCAGCGCAATCAAAAACGCCTCGTTCTCTTCACGGCTGCCGACCGTGACGCGAATGGACTCCGGATAGCCGAGACTATGTCCGCCGCGCACGATGATGCCATGGCGAAGGAGCGCTTCGAATACGGCCAATGCCGGACGTCCTGTATGAATCATGATGAAATTGCCGTATGCAGGGAAATAGTCCAGCCCCAGTTCATCCAGCCTTCCTTGAATCAGTTGGATGCCTTCGAGATTGCGCTCGCGGCACTCCTTCACGAATGAGTCATCTCCCAATGAAGCCAGCGCCGCTGCCTGGCCATACCGCGTAGTATTGAACGGCTCTCTCACTTGATTGACAGCATGAATCACATCCGGATGTCCGACTCCGTAGCCGATGCGCAAGGAAGCCAGACCATAGATCTTGGAAAATGTCCGCAGCAGCACCAAATTCGGATACTGCTTCAAGAGCGACAGGCCATCCGGAAAGTCCGGTGTTGCGATATATTCCACATAGGCCTCATCGAGCACCACCATCGTTTCGGGCGAGCAGCCGCGCATAAATTGCTCGACCTCGGCATGGGTCACAATCGTTCCGGTCGGGTTGTTCGGATTGCAAATCCAGACGATTTTCGTCTTCTCTGTGCATGCCGCAAGCATCGCCTCCAGATCGTGCTTTCCGTCCTTAAGAGGAACCTCAATCACCGTAGCTCCTTCTATTTCCGCATTGTGCTTATACTGGGGGAACGTGTGGGTGGCCATTACGGTTTCGTCTCCGGGCAGCAAGTAGGCGCGTGTCAGCATCAGGATCACTTCGTCCGAGCCTGCTCCGAAGATAATCTGGTTCGGCTGAACGCCCAGCCGCTCGCTTAGAGCTGCCGTTAGAGCAACAGCCCCCCCGTCCGGATAAATATGTGTGGAATCGAGCTCGGCAAGTATGGCTTCCCGCGCTTTCGGCGAGCAGCCGAACGGATTTTCGTTCGACGCCAGCTTGATGACTTTGTCCAGCCCGAGTTCCCGCTTGACTTCCTCAATCGGCTTGCCCGGCTGATATACGGGCAAATGAACAATACGTGATTTCGGCTTCATCTTGACAAAACCCCTTTTCCTGATCGATTTCTGTTATTCAATGAAGCAGGAGGCAATGTGAAAAGACCACGTTCGCATACGGTGGATATAACCTGCTGCTTACTGTCCTCTTAGCTGCAGAACAAACTCTCGAATTTGCTCTAGCCCTCGCTCGCGTTCCGCGACCGAATCCAGCAGCGGCGCCGATTTTTCAATCTGATGCACGATTGCACTTCCGACCACAATACCGTCACAGATTCCGGAGAAGCGCTTGAATTGCTCCGCATTGGAGATGCCAAAGCCGATTGCGATCGGCAGTGACGCAGCTTGCTTGACCGTGTTCAGAAACTGGTCGATGCCGTCATGGAACTGGGCGCGCATGCCCGTTACGCCCAATGATGAGACACAGTATATAAATCCGGACGCCTTGGAGACGATCCGCTGAATCCGCTGCTCCGAGGTAGGGGCTACGAGCGGAATGAGGTGCAGCCCATGCTTGGCGCAAGCCTCGCGGGCAGGGCCGTCCTCCTCATGCGGCAGGTCCGGAATAATCAGCCCGCTGATGCCGGCCTCTGCCGCTTCCTGCATCACAAGCTCGATCCCGGTCTGCAGCACCGGATTATAGTAACTGAACAAAATAAACGGAATGGTGACGCCTGCTTCCCTTGCTTCCTTGGCGATAGCGATGCACTGGCGGATCGTGATCCGGTGGCGGAGCGCCCGTTCCGAAGCGCGTTGAATGACCGGGCCATCGGCCAGAGGATCCGAATAAGGCACACCTAGCTCTACCATGCCTGCCCCGCACTCTTCCAGCACTTTCAGAATTTCAATGGTTGCAGCCGGTTCAGGATCGCCCACGGTGAGAAAAGGCATGAACAGCGCTTCTCCCCGCTTCCTGCTGGCGGCAAATGCCTCGTCGATTGCATTGTTCACCTTAGTGGACTCCATCCGCACTACCTCCCAAATGCTCCATAATCGCCTCGACGTCCTTGTCCCCGCGTCCGGACAAATTGACGACCAGCAGCTCGTCCTTGCCCATCTGCGGCGCGAGCTTCGCCGCATAAGCGATAGCATGGGCGCTTTCCAAAGCAGGGATAATGCCTTCGGTCCGGCTCAGCAGCTGCACGCCATCGAGCGCTTCCTCGTCGGTTGCGGGCACGTATTCGGCTCGCTCGGCATCCTTCAGATAGGAATGCTCCGGACCAATCCCCGGATAATCGAGACCGGCGGAAATCGAATGAGCCGGCAGCACTTGGCCGTATTCGTCTTGAAGCAAGTAGCTGAAGGAGCCCTGGAACACCCCGTGCGAGCCTTTCGACATCGTGGCCGCATGCTGTTCCGTATCGACCCCGTGTCCGGCTGCTTCCACACCGATCAAGCGAACCGCCTGATCCTCAACGAACGGGTAAAACATGCCGATGGCATTGCTGCCTCCGCCTACGCAAGCGACGATTGCATCAGGCAGGCGGCCTTCCAGCTCAAGAATTTGCGCTTTCGTCTCATCGCCGATGATGCGCTGAAAGTCGCGCACGATCATAGGATATGGATGCGGGCCTGTTGCCGAGCCCAAAATATAATACGTATCCTGCACGTGGCTGACCCAGTAGCGAAGCGTCTCGTTGCAGGCATCCTTCAAGGTGCGCGTGCCGGAAGTGACCGGTACGACCTCAGCGCCAAGCAAGCGCATGCGGAAGACGTTCAGCTTTTGGCGGCGCATGTCTTCCTCGCCCATGAACACCTTGCATTCCAGTCCAAGCAAGGCAGCTACCGTAGCCGAAGCTACTCCATGCTGCCCGGCGCCGGTCTCGGCAATGATTTTCGTTTTTCCCATACGCTTGGCCAGCACTGCCTGACCAATCGCATTGTTGATCTTGTGTGCGCCTGTATGGTTCAAATCCTCTCGTTTCAAGTAAATCTTGGCGCCGCCCAGTTCCTCTGTCAGCCGCTTCGCGTAGTACAGCGGCGTCTGGCGGCCTGAATATTCCCGCAGCAAATAACGGATTTCTTCCTGAAAATCCGGCTCCGCCGAATAGCGGCGATATGCGTCTTCAAGCTCCATGAGCGCATTCATTAACGTCTCGGGCACGTAGCGGCCGCCGAATTGGCCAAATCGTCCGTGCTCGTCCGGCCATTGCTTCATTTTCTTTCCATCCTTTCCAGGAAGCCTTGAATTTTATTGAGATCCTTTATTCCGTCCGTTTCTACCCCGCTTGATACGTCCACACCGTCCGGCGCGTACTGGTCGAGCAGCTCCCGCACGTTGCCCTCATGCAAGCCGCCTGCCACGAACAGCGGCAACTTCTTGGCGCGTGCCCAAGCCTGATAGAAAGGAATAACCGACCATTGAAAGGTCTTGCCGCTTCCTCCGCCAACATGGGGATCGTACGTATCCAGCAGCAGTCCATCTATAGAACCGAGATAAGGGGCGCATTGTTCGGCGACGGTCTCAGGTGAAACCGTCGTGCTGCGTGCCGGAATAGAGATGGCCTTGAACACTTCCGCTTTCGGCCAGCCCTCCTTCACCGTCTTGCAGAAGGAAGGCGATTCGCTGCCGTGCAGCTGAATCATATCTAATGGCGCCTCGGCCATGACGGACTGAAGCTCCGCCATCGACGGGTTGACGAACACTCCTGCAGCAAGCGGTCTGTCAGCTTGCTTGCGCAGCATTCGAATCCATCCCCCTGCCTCCTGCGGTGTCACCTTGCGCCTGCTTTCGGCAAACACCAGACCGATATAATCTACGGGCAAACGTCCTACTGATTCTACCATTTCGCCCGAACGCAGTCCACAGATTTTCACCATCGCTCGGGTCATGCCCGCCCCTCCATCAGGTCGCGAACCGCCTGCCCGACATCCGGCTGCCGCATGAAATGCTCGCCTATCAAAACCGCCTGGGCTCCGATCTGTTTCAAGTACTGCAGATCCTGGGGAGCAGCGATGCCGCTTTCGCTGACAACCGTTGCCTCCTTGCGGATTTGCCCGATCAGCTTTTCGGTAGTCTGCAGATCAGTATGAAACGTACGCAAATCTCGGTTATTGATGCCGATCAAGGTCGCGTCCAGCTCCAGCACCTGCTCCAGCTCCGCGCTGTCATGCACCTCAACGAGCACATCCATGCCCAAGCTCCGGGCTTCGCGCAGGAAGTCGGCCATCTGCTGCTTCGTCAGAATAGCCGCAATAAGCAATATGGCGTCCGCGCCGATAGCACGCGCTTCATAAATCTGCAGCGGATCAATGATAAAATCCTTGCGCAGCAAAGGTACGGCTACCGCTTCGGATACACGCGTCAAATATTCATTGGCGCCTTGGAAATATTGGCGATCCGTCAATACCGAGATGCAATCCGCCTGCGCTTGCTCATAGGTGCGGGCCAGTGCTACCGGATCGAAATCTTCGCGGATCAGCCCTTTGGACGGGGATGCCTTCTTCACTTCGGCAATCAAGCCAATGTCCCGACGGCGTCCCTGAGTCAGCGCATGTTCGAAGCCCCGGCAAGGCTTCCAATCCCGCAATTGCGGTTCCCAATCGGCAAGCCTGGGCTTGCTCGCCTTCAACTGCTCCACTTCCTGCTTTTTGGTTGCGACAATCCGATCAAGAAACATGGGCCAGCTCCTTTGTCACCCTAACCAGGTGCTCCAGTTTTTCCATTGCTATGCCGCTGTCTACGATACGCCCGGCAAGCTCCACGCCATCGCGCAGGCTGTCCGCCTGCTCGTCCAAGTAGAAGCATGCGCCTGCATTGGCCAGCACAATATCGCGGGCCGCGCCTTTCTTGCCGGCAAATACTTGGCGGATGATTTCCGCATTCTCACGCGCATCCCCGCCGACAACGTCGCGCATTTCATACTGCTTCAGCCCAAGCTCCTCGGGCGTTACATCGAAGGTTTGGATCGCGTCATTGCGAAGCTCTGTGATCTGCGTTGGCGCCGAAATGCTGATTTCATCAAGCCCGTCATGACTGCATACCACCAACGCGCGGTACAAACCGAGCTCACGCAGCACAAGAGCAAGCACTTCAGTTCTGCGCCGCTCGAACACCCCCATCAGCTGGCGGTCGGCGCCTGCAGGATTCGTCAGCGGCCCGAGCATATTGAAGATTGTGCGGAACCCGATCTCCTTGCGGGGCGCCGCCGCATGCTTCATCGATTGGTGGAATACCTGCGCGAACATGAAGCATAAGCCCACTTCATCCAAGCAGCGTGCCGCCTGTTCATGATTCAGCGTAATCTGCACGCCTAGCGCTTCCAATACATCGGCGCTGCCGCTCTTGCTGGAAGCAGCGCGGTTGCCGTGCTTGGCAACACGGACTCCGCCAGCAGCCGCGATTATCGCGGCCGCCGTCGATATGTTGAACGTGTTCATGCCGTCGCCGCCAGTGCCGCAAGTGTCAAGCAGACTGCGGCGCTCGGTTTCCACCCGGCTCGCCTTGCCCCGCATAATTTCGGCAAAGCCTGCAATCTCATCGATGCTTTCGCCCTTCATGCGCAAAATTGTGACCAGCGAAGCAATTTGCGCTGGCGTCGCCTCGCCTTCCATAATGCAGCTCATGACGCTGCGCGAATCCTCCCGGCTCAGACTGTGGCCCTGAATCAGCTTGGCCAGGGCCTCCTTCATCATATCTCCCATCTTGTTTCTCCTCCTCTACTTGGATAAGGCTTGGATAACGCGTTGGCCGTGTGCCGTCACCTAGTTCGCAGCAGGGGGAACGGCATAATAATCCTGGTTGACCGTTGACGATTCACGTTCCGCATCTCTCGGGAACATAAGCTCTGCAGTGCGTATCGCGGTCAATAGCGCTTTCGCCTTGTTCTCTGTCTCTTCGAACTCCTTCTCCGGCACCGAATCATAGACGATGCCTGCACCGGCTTGGACATAAGCTCTCCCGTTCTTGAACAAAATCGTGCGAATGGTAATGCACGTGTCAAGGTTGCCCGAGAAGCCCAAGTACCCGATGGCGCCGGCATAGATGCCGCGCGCTTCCCGCTCCAGCTCCGCGATGATCTCCATCGCCCGCAGCTTTGGAGCGCCGGAAACGGTTCCCGCCGGCAAGCAGGAGAGGAAGGCATCGAAGAAATCCTTGTCTGCGCGGAGCTTGCCAGTAACATTGGAGACAATATGCATGACATGGGAGTAGCGTTCAATCTCCATGAAGCTGTCGCAGTGCACACTGCCGAACTTCGCCACCCGGCCGATGTCATTGCGCCCAAGGTCGACCAGCATCAAGTGCTCCGCCCGTTCCTTCTCGTCAGCAAGCAGGTCCTTCTCCAGCATCAGATCATGCTCCTCGTCGCGTCCGCGTGGCCGTGTCCCGGCGATCGGACGGGTCTCCACCTGATCGCCTTCCACTCGCACAAGCAGCTCTGGCGAGGTGCCGACGATAACTTCCTCCCCCATCTTCAGCACGTACATGTAGGGCGATGGATTCATCGTGCGCAGCACGCGGTATACCTGGAGTGGCGACACGAATGTATCGGTTTCAAACCGCTGGGACAGCACCACTTGGAAGATATCCCCGGCGCGAATGTACTCCTTGGCCTTGTCAACGTTGTCCATGTAGGTTTGCTTGCTCACATTCGAGCGAATGTCGCCGATGTCCGGCTGGACCGGAACGGCCCCTTGCTCCGACTGCGGCACGGATACCGGCTTCTGCAGCCGAATTAGCATCTCCTCCACACGCTCGCATGCGGCTGCATAAGCTTCCGCTACCGCCGCTTCATCCGCGCCGTTCGGAATATGCGCGTTGGCGATCACCATGAGCTGCTGCTTGAAGTGGTCGAAGACAATCACCTGATCGCAAAACATAAAGCGGATGTCGTCCATCCCGAGATCATCCACTTGATGAGCGGGCAGCTTCTCATAGTAACCGAGCAAATCATAGCCGAAAAATCCAACCGCTCCTCCTGTGAATCGCGGAAATCCGGGCAAGTCCGGACTGCGGTAAGCAGCCAGCGTTTCCTTCAAGGCTGCCAAGGGCTTGCCCTGCAGCACCCGCTCCCTGCCGCCCTGCTCCAATACGAGCCTCCCGTCCTTCCCGCGGAAGGAAAGGAACGGATCGGTTCCGATGAAGGAGTACCGTCCCCATTTGGCCCCGCCCTCCACACTTTCCAACAGAAAGGCATATTTCTCCTGATACAAATGGTGGAATACGCGAATCGGGGTTTCCGTATCCGCGAGCACTCTGCGGGATACGGGAATCAAATTGTACCCCTGTGCGGCAAGCTCCTGCACCTCAGACAATATGGGACTGTACATGTAGCGCTCCTCCTCTTTTCTGCAAAAAAATGCCGTACAAATAAAAAAACTCTACACGCAGTAGAGGGAAAAGTTGATATTCAAGCCTATCAGAAACTTGCATCCGGCATCGCGAACCTATTCATGCATGTACGCGCGACCGCAGCCGCGAACTGCATAGCCGATGCGAGTGTCTAAGCTGCGCGCTTGCAGCATACCCATCCGGATCGATCAGCCATGCCTCTCTGCACGAAAACGGCTCCTCCAGCCTGGTTCCCTGGACATTAGGATACCATGCAAGCGGGCTCTGCTCTGGCACTCTGCTCAACTCTTCTTCCTCTGCTCTGCTACCTCTGCTAGCGCTGTCCGATCTCCATCCAAACTGCGCCGCCGATACTCCATCGGCTATTCCCATCATACAGTATGCGTCCTCTTGCGTCAACGAATACCGCCCTTCCGCATGATCCTCCCATGAGCGGAAGGCGGTGTCCGAAGCTGCCTAGAACTAGGCGCCAGCTAAGTCGGGGCGCAGCTTTTTGGCTTCATTCAAATACACATGGACAACCTCGTTCTGCTTCTTCTCTGTGTTGACCATGACCATCAGCCGAATGCACCGGGGCAGACTGTTCTTTACCGGAATTTCCAGCGAGCACATCAGCGGCACCAGTTCCCAGCCTTCCATCTGGCGAATGGCGCTGGCCGGGAATGTTGCATCCAGATCATGCGTAACGGTTACAAACACGCTTGCAATATCTTCAGGCGCGATGCCGTTCTCTTCCACGATCGCATTCAGCAGGCGTATGCTTTCCTCGAGGATCTCTTGTTCTTCGTTGCGCTCGACTGTCGTTGCTCCGCGGATACCTCTTACTACCATCGATCAATCCTCCCGTTTCAGTTGTTCGATAATTTCCCTCACCCAATCCGGCTGAATGTCGCTGCGGATTTCAACACGGCCAATTTCAGGAGAGACGACAAACACCATCTTGCCTTCCTTGAACTTCTTGTCATGCATCATCGCCGACATGATTGCTTCCGTATCATAATGCGCCGGTATGCTGACCGAAAGGCCCAGCTTCTGCAACAAGCGCTTCGTTTCCCGATACACGGTCTCTGCTTCCGGATAACCGAGACGAATGGACAGTTTGGCAGCGCCAACCATGCCGATGGCAATCGCTTCACCGTGCAGCAGCTCGTTGTAGCCAGCTACTGCTTCCAGCGCATGGCCGATGGTATGGCCCAAATTTAGAATCGCGCGTAGTCCGCCTTCCCGCTCGTCCTGCGACACAACATGCGCTTTCACCTTGCAGCCCTGATAAAGAGCCTCCCGGAGAGCATCCGCATCGAGTGCCAGCAACGCCTCGGCGTGCTCGTCAAACCAGTGAACGAACTCGCGATTCCAAATCAAGCCTTCCTTAAGAAGCTCGGCGAGACCTGCACGAACCTCGCGCTCCGGCAAGGTGGACAACGTGCTCGTATCATAAAGCACCATAAGCGGCTGATGGAAAGCGCCGATAATGTTCTTCGCCAGTGCGTGATTGACAGCGACCTTGCCGCCTACGCTGCTGTCGTGCGCCAATATCGTCGTCGGCACCTGCACGAACGGGATGCCGCGCATGTAGCTTGCTGCCAGAAAGCCCGCCAAGTCGCCGACCACACCGCCGCCAAGCGCGACGATGGTGGAGTGCCGGTCAAGACCATTCTCCAAGGCGGTCGCTACGAGACTGTTCAGCATATCCAGCGATTTGGTCTTCTCACCCGGCTCCACGACCGCCTCGCACACGCGATAGCCTGCGGCTTCCAGCGACTGGCGCAAAGGTGCTAGGTGATGCTTCGCTACATGGCGGTCCGTCACGATCATGAGCGGTGAACGGTGCGGAATGCCCTTCTCCGCGAACAGCCGGCCCGCTTCCTGCAGCAAGCCTGCACCAATATGAATCACATACGAGCGTTCGCCCAAGTCAACATTCAGAAGCTTCATCTCAATAACGCTCCACTTGCGCCAGGTAGTTGCGGTAATTCGCCTCAATCTCCTCGATGGAGTCGCCGCCGAATTTCTCCAGGAACGCCTTGGCAACTTCCCAAGCGACAACATGCTCCATCACAACGCTTGCCGCCGGAACGGCACAGCTGTCCGAACGCTCTACCTGCGCCGTAAATTCTTCCTTCGTATCAATATCCACACTTCGCAGCGGCTTGTACAAGGTCGGAATCGGCTTCATCACGCCGCGCACAACAATTTGCTCTCCGTTGGTCATGCCGCCTTCGAAGCCGCCCAAGCGATTTGTTGCCCGGCGGAATCCGCCGTTCTCGCTGTACACGATCTCGTCGTGGACCTGTGAGCCGCGCAACGAGCCGGCCTCAAAACCAATGCCGATTTCGCATCCCTTGAAGGCGTTGATGGACACTACAGCCTGGGCGATACGTCCGTCCAGCTTGCGATCATATTGCACATGGCTGCCGAGGCCGACCGGAACACCTTCCACAATGCATTCCACAATGCCGCCGATGGAGTCTCCCTCTTCCTTGATCTGATCGATATGGGCGATCATCTTCGCTTCCGCTTCCTTATCCGCCACTCGCACCGGCGATTCCTCGGTAATGCGGATCAGCTCATCAAGCGGCAATTCCTGCCGCTTGGCTTCCACTTCCCCGATGCGCAGCACTTGCCCCGCCACCTTGATGCCAAAGTGGGCGAGAAATTGCCGGGCTACTGCTCCGACAGCTACTCTTGCCGCGGTCTCGCGGGCGCTGGAACGCTCCAGAACATTGCGCAGATCCCGGTGGTTGTACTTCAAGCCGCCATTCAAATCGGCATGGCCCGGCCGCGGCCGATGTACGCGCCGACGATCCTCGTCCGTGCCCTCAATCGGCTCAATGTTCATGATCTTCGTCCAATGCTTCCAGTCTTTATTTTCCACAACCAGAGCGATGGGCGCGCCAGTCGTCTTGCCGTGCCGCACGCCGCCGACCACCGCAGCAGCATCCGTCTCGATTTGCATGCGCCGGCCGCGGCCGTATCCCTTCTGTCTCCGGACTAATTGAAAGTTCAGTTCCTCGAAATTTAATGTCAGGTTGCTCGGCATCCCTTCAATAATTGCCGTTAATTGCGGTCCGTGGGTTTCGCCTGCTGTCAGATAACGCAACATAATGTTCCTCCTCAACCAGTATCCTCTTTTTCGCACTTTAGCGCTTTTCAGTACGATAGATACAGCTAATTATAGTACAGCGGGTTAGGTTTGACAAGGATTGCCCGGCCCTTCCTTCCACGGCAAAAAGCCTGCAGTCTCTCGGAGAGAAGATGCAACATCCGAGGTTGCGGCAGGCTTTTCATCATTTTTTTGCGATTGACCGGATCGGGTTTTCCTTCGCTATCCTGCGCTGAACGAGCCTTTGGCCGAATGCTGTTGCGCCACTCTGGTCGCATCATCCCATCCGGTTTCGCTCATGATGCCCAGGATCTGCTGCGAGTCAATGCCCAAGATCTGTGCGCATTCCTGTATCGAAATAAATCCGCGCCGATAGGCATGAATCACTTTGCGCTTATCCATGTCGTCCCTCCATAATAGAATGCCTGCCTATAGTATGGGAAGCGATGGAAAAGAATATACCTAAGCCTTCCGCTGGTAGAAAAACGTGTCCACAGATTCGAGTCCATATTGGCCCGGGGAGAAGATCTGCTCCGTGCTGCCGACGAACAAGATCCCGTTCGGCTTAAGCGCTTGGGCGAACCGATGATACATATCGCGCTTGGCTTCCTCCGTAAAATATATCATGACATTTCGGCAGATGATGAGATCAAAACCCGAATCGTACGAATCATGCAGCAAATTTTTCCGCTCGAAGGTGATACCCCGCTTCAAGGCCGGCGAAATCCGAAAGAGCGTATCTTCGGCAGTGAAGTATTTGTTGAAATATTCAGGCGGCACATCCTTAACGGATCGGTCTGGATATAACCCTTCCTTCGCTCTTGCAAGTGCATTGTTGTCCAAATCCGAGGCTATAATTTGCGACGTTCCAAGCAAACGCTGAAGATCCAGAATCATGGCCAACGTATAGGGTTCTTCACCGGTAGAGCATGCTGCGCTCCAGCACTTCAGCCGGTTCGTGCGGGACGCCAGCTCGGGGATGAACTTGCTCTCCAGGACACTCCACCGGTTGGGGTTGCGCCAAAACTCGGATACGTTGATCGTCATCCGGTCCAAAAATTCAGCCATCATTCCTTTGTCAGACTGGATCGCTTTGAAAAAATCCGCAAACGTGGCATAGCCTTTCTTGTCGCGCAGCGTAGCGAGCCGCCGTTTCATCTGCGCCTCCTTGTATTGAGCCAAATCAATTGCGGTCAATTCCTTGACCTTCTTGACAAAAAGCGCAAAGTCGCTGTCTGATAAGCTGCTGGTTTGCAATGGTTCCATGAACGCTTTTCTCTCCCTTATCGACTCGCTTGCGAAGAAGCGACGTTTTTCGACAACTACCTCTTATTACATTCCCTGCAGACCGCAGAATTCCTTCTGCCCTTCTGCAAATTGGATGCAAAAAAGAGCATCGCCCCGCCGATAGCGAACAAATGCTCTTAAAGGTGAAAAGTATGTCCAAATTTATAGCCACTGCTCGATCTGCCGCTCATAACGGACCAATTCTTCGGTCCCGAAGAAGTTGCTGATTTCCCGGGCAGCGCTTTCAGGAGAATCTGAGCCGTGAATCAGATTTCGGTTCGTATGTAAGGCGAAATCTCCCCGAATCGTTCCCGGGGCTGCTTCCTTCACGTTCGTCTTGCCAATCAGCGTCCGTGACAGGGCGATGATCTCATCCCCTTCCCAGACCATTGCAAACACCGGTCCGGATGTGATGAAACTCACCAAATCGCCGAAAAATTCCTTGCCCTTATGTTCCGCATAATGAAACTCCGCCTGCTGCTCGGTCATCCTGACCAGCTTGCCGGCAACAAGGCGAAAGCCTTTGCGCTCGAAGCGCTGCACAATTTCCCCGATTAATCCGCGCTGTACAGCGTCTGGCTTGACCATAAGGAATGTTTGTTGTTGAGCCATATTTCTTCCTCCTTTTCCATCAGTGTGATCGCTTCCCTACGAAGTATGCAATTTCCTGCAAGCTTTTTTTGGCTTTGATGTCGGGAAGCCTGTCCAGCGCTCTGATGGCTTTGTCTATGTAACGGGATGCCAATGCTTCCGCCCGGTCAATCCCTTCGCTTTCGCGAATCAGCGCAAGAAATCGACTGACGTCGCCTGCCCCCTCCTCTGTCCGGATGCGGGCAATTTCGCTGCTCACTGCCTCTTGTCTGAAGGGATCCTGCAGCGCATAAAGCACGGGAAGGGTGATATTCCCCTGCCGAATATCGTTGCCAGCAGGCTTCCCCGTTTCCTTCTCGCTGCCGATCAGGTCCAGCACATCATCCCGAATTTGGAACGCCATGCCTACATTATATCCGTAATTGTACAGGCGATTGCTGACATAAGGATCGGCTTTCGCCGCAATCGCGCCCAGCTGGCAGCTGATTGCGATCAGCAGAGCCGTTTTGCGCCGGATGCGCAGCATGTAGTCCCGCACGCTTTGCTCCGTATCGAAGAACAAGCGGATCTGCTCCATTTCGCCAATGCTCATTTGCACGATCGCTCTGGACAAAATTTTGTGCAGTTCGGGATTCCCCAGCTCCGCAGCTACGTGCAGCGCCTTGGCGAAGATATAATCTCCGGTATACATGGCAATGCGGTTGTCCCATTTCGATTTCACTGTCAGCTGTCCCCGCCTCATCGTGGCATCATCGATGACATCGTCATGTACAAGGGAAGCCATATGGATGAGTTCAAGCGGAACAGCGACAAGCTTAAGCGTTTCAATATCGTAATTGCCAAATTCGCCCGAGAGCAGCGTAAAAACCGGACGAATCCGCTTCCCCCCGGCTTTCAGCAAGTGCAGGGAGGCTTCATTCAGAAGCGCATGATCCGATCGAATGCTTCTCTCCAGCTCGTCCTCGATTTTTGTTATATCGTGCTTTTTTCGTGCATATAGCTCTAATAGTTTCATCGTTCACCTTCGGTCCGCGACGGTTCCCCCGGCCGCCAAAAATTCAATGTTGTCTGCCGCTCCAGCAGACCCTCTTCCCAAGCGTAGCGATAATACGTGAGCAGCCCTTCCTGCTGCGGCTCTCCGAAGCCGTACTGCAATCCGTGAAAATACGCATGCCAGAATGCCTCTGTACCGCCAATGCTATGCACAGCCTTGTCAACCAAAGGCCCTATGTCGTTGACGGACTTGCGCTTGCTTTCGATCAGCGCTCCGTAAATGTCCTCTACCAGCTCCGGATTCGCGGCAGCCGCCTCCTTGCGCAGCGCCCACACAGCAAACACCATCCACTGACCCGTAAATTGCTTCCAAAGCTCGCCCAAATCTGTCATGCGGTACAAGCCATCCCGTTCGTTCATCCACGAAGCCTTGATGGCGTCATCACCGATTAGCAGCGCAGCATCCGCTTCTTCCATCATCTTGTTCAGATCCGGCTGCATCGAAACCTCCCGAGGGGAGCCATTCAGAAAACGCCTCATAATAATCCGAAACAGATTGACGGAGCTGGCTGAAGTAGACGCCGTGGCAACCAGACCTTCGCGCAGCTCCTCCAACGGTCCCCGGTGGAAGAGAAAAATCGAGTTGACCCGTCCCAATGCGCATACGCTCAGGTTGGGCAGCAGCAAGTATTCGTCTGCATGCTCCGCATAGCTGTATGACGATATCGCTCCCAGGTCAATGCGGCCTTCAGCCATTGCCCGATTCAGTCCGGACGGCACTTGCCGTTCGATTTGCACCTGATCGCCCCATCTGCCTTCGGGGAAATAATGAAAAACCGGCCAAACATTTGTAAAGTCAATTCTACCGATGCGTATGGGTGTTTGTCCTGTTTTATTCATGTTTAGCGCTCCATCTTCTGTATATCTCATGATCAATATTCATCAAGTCCATGACTTTGCCAACCATAAAGCCCACGATCTCGTCAAGAGTTTGCGGGCCATTATAGAATCCCGGCATCGCTGGTGCAATCTTGACACCCAGCTTGGCCAAGGTGAGCATATTTTCCAAGTGTATGGCATGCAGCGGCGTCTCTCTCGGCATGAGAATAAGCGGACGGCCTTCCTTCAGCATAACATCCGCCGCACGCTCGAGCAAATTATCCGAGAGGCCATGCGCTACCGCAGCCAGCGTCCCCATCGAACATGGCGCAACGACCATGCCCGCAGTTCGAAAGGAGCCGCTTGCAATAGCCGCTCCGATATCCTGGATAGGATAATACGTATAGGTCCCCGGCAAATGTCCAAAAGCAAGCTCCAGTGCTTCCTTTCGGTTCGTTACCTTCCATCCAAGCTCCTCCTGGAGCACCCTCCAGCCTGAATCGGTCACTACCAGATGCAGGTCATACCTGCGCTCCAACAACTCCTGGCAAAGACGCACGCCATATGCCGCGCCGCTCGCCCCTGTTATGCCTATTACCCATGAGGCAAGGCCTTCCCGTGCTTCTCCCATGCTAGAACACCGCCAAATCCAAGATGGTAAAGGCAAAAACCACTATGCTCAGCGTGCCGTTCATTGTGAAGAATGCCGTATTCAGCTTCGACATATCCTCGGGCGATACGAGCCGATGCTCGTAGAACAAGATCGCGGAAGCGATGATCATCCCTGCCAGATACCACCAACCGAGTTGCGTAAACCAGATCAGGCTGATCAAGCCTAGAGCTGTGCATGCATGGAAGCACTTGGCGATCCATAACGCTTTGGCCAGGCCGAACCGGGCAGGTATCGAATAAAGCCCGGACCGCCGATCATAGTCGATGTCCTGACAGGCATATATGACGTCAAATCCGGCTGTCCAAAGCGCTACGCTGAAGTAGAACAGCAGCGCCACTGCATCGATTTGCCCGGTTACGGCGACCCAGCCGCCCAGCGGCGCTAGCGCAATCGTCAAGCCCAGGACGACATGACAGAGCCAAGTGAAGCGTTTCGTGTATGAATAAAATACCAGAAAAAAAAACAGCGACCGGCAACAGCTGCATGGCCAGTGTACTTAACTGAGAGGCTGCAACGAACAACAGAATGAATGATGCCACGATAAACAGCCAAACTTCCTTGGAAGACAAAAGTCCCGCAGGAATTGCCCGCCCTGCCGTACGCGGATTGTTCTTGTCGATGATTCGATCGATGACGCGGTTCAGTCCCATCGCCGCGCTTCGCGCGCCTACCATGGCGAGCGTGACCCAGCCGATCTCCGCCCACGACGGAAGCGTATCGCGCACCACCACCGAGCCAAGCACAGCGCCCATATAGGCAAACGGCAAGGCGAATACCGTGTGCTCGAACTTGATCATCTCAAGAAACACTTTGACTTTATTCCACATGCCGACTCTCCTTTGTGCCGATGTGGAGCGCTGCTACCCCCATAAACAGCGGGTATACCTCCACTTTCTCCAATCCCGCATCTCGGAACATCCGGGCCAGCTCGACATGATCGGGGAACTGGGCCAGCGATTCCGGAAGCCAGCTATACTGCTCATATCTCTTGGCAACCAGCTTCCCGATAAGCGGGAGGATGCGTCTGAAGTAAAAATAATAAACGCTTTTGAACGGCTCGCGCACCGGCTTCGATAGCTCCAGACATACCACTTTGCCGCCAGGCTTGACCACTCTGCGCATCTCGCCCAGCACCTGCGCGTAATCCGGTGTGTTGCGCAGCCCGAAGCCGATGGTCGCATAGTCAAATTGATTGTCTTCGAATGGCAGCTCCATCGCATTGCCTTGGACGAGCTGAATCTGCTTGTCCCTTCCGGCTGCCTCAACCTTGCGCCTTCCATATTCCAGCATATGCTGGCTAAAATCGAGGCCGACCACTTCCCCGGTACCGCTGGCCTCGGCCAACTGCAATGTCCAATCACAAGTGCCGCAGCACAGGTCAAGCGCAGTTTGCCCGGGCTGGACGTTCATTTTCCTCATGGTGAACTTTCGCCAAGCCTTGTGGCGTCGGAAGCTCAACAAATCATTCATCATATCGTATTTGGGCGCAATGCTTTCAAATACGTTATGGACGTACTTCTCCTTCTCTGTTTGCATGCCGGGAGTCACCTCAAGTCCTTTCCGCCAGTTTCATGCCAGGCACTCTGAAATGCAGGGCATCCTGCAGCCATTTGTCAGGCTCTAGCTGTTTGATTCGCTGCATGGCATGCTTCCAATGCTGATCCAGCATTGTCCCCATAAACTGCCGGGCAGCTGACACGGCTGTTCCCCCGCTCTCGCGAAGATGCCAATACAGCAAAGAATGGGGAGTAGAAATGTCCTCGCGATTCATTTCTTCGGACAATACCTCGCAGGTCGTTATATGGCGCAACAGCTCCGGCCAGCTTGATCGGTACTGCCCATCCATTAAGGCGGAAAATGCAAGAAACAAGCGCGAGCGAATCTCCACAGTAGCCTGCAAATATTCCTCAGCGCTCAACCTCGTTTGTATCATGCGCTCATACAAGTTCAGCTTCATCCGATTTACATCGCAAATGGCCTCCGACAGGCGCCGGACCAGGTCGATTTGGCCTGCTTGCGACAGCAGCTGGTAGAAGCGGCTGCTGAAATAATCGCCTGCCAACACGCGCAGCTGCCGGGAACGCACTTCCCGGGACGGCCCGCTGCCGCCGCCGCCGTCAACCAAATCGTGCATGTCCATCCCGACCTGAACCAGCGACGCGGCCAAGCTGTAAAGTTCCGTATGTCGGCTAATAGATGGATGGCTGCGATTTAAAAAATAGCACAGCAAATTAACCCGCTGTTCCGGGAATGCGGGCAAGTCCGTATATTGATCGATCATATCATAGTGAGTATAACGCTTGGCAATCTCTGATATCGGTCTGTGGTCCATACTTCATCCGTCTCCGTTTCTTGATCAGCGTCATACGCCATTATATCACAAATATTTAAGGTTTGAAAAAATCCTCTCCCGCTTTTGTCAAGTAAAAACCGTTCATCGCAGGAATAATTCGCGAAGCCGTCACATTCTCCTTTTCGCCAAGCTCCAGCCATACGCTCCGTTCCGCTTCCCAAGAAGCCAGCAACAGCTCCTTTCCAGATTGATCCGTGGTCAAGACGCGAACGAGCAGCTGATGAATATTTTCCGTGTGATGAAAAGACAATCTGGCCAACTCGGCGAAATCCAGAAGCATATCCTCCCGCCTTGTCTGCGCCGACAGGAGCACATCCACAGCTAGCAGCTGGGGTTTAATTTGTACGCGCGCCAACTCACCGTTCAAGCCTGTTCGCGTCATGACATCCACAATATTGTCACTATCGAGATAGAGAGGGGAAATGCCCGGCGCTTGCTCAGCTTGTCGCTGATTCATACCGCCATCCTGTTTACCGTTCCCATTCCAGCTCGTGTCCAATAAAGTCAATCCCGCTGCCAGTACAACGGTAAGCGCAAAAGAAGAGATAAGTGGAATCCATCGTTTCATGCAGGCACCTCCCGGAATTCTCCTTATCTCATTGTACAATTGAAAAA